>CAXNFT010000236.1:0-3968 GCA_964201255.1 Rhodoferax sp. | reverse complement strand
CCGACGGCCTGGTGGTGAACACCAAGCTGACCAAGATGACCGACTACACCGACGTTTGCCGGGGTGATGTCAAGGGCAAGGTCTCTTTCCGTCTCAAGCGCCCCACCCTGATCGCCTTTGCTTTTGCCGCCGGCAAAGACCCGTTTGCGCTGTACAACGACACCAAGGCTTACACCGCGCTGATGGAAGACGTGGCCAAGACGCTCACAGCCTGCAAGGCCAATGCCAAATTTGTGTGGGACAACAAGGACCAGTTATTCAATGGCATGCGCACCAACGAAGTGGTCGGCGCCATCATGTGGGACACCGGCGGCTGGAAGCTCAACGGCGAAAACCCGGACATCAAGTTCATCGCGCCCAAGTCTGGTGCACTCGGCTGGATCGACACTTTCGCCATCCCGGCCAAGGGCAGGAATGACGCCGCTGCCTACGCCTGGATCAACTTCAATATGCGCCCCGAAATCGCTGCCAAGGTTGCCGGTTCAGCCGGTAACTTCACCGCCTCCAAGGGTGCGGACCAATTGATGGATGCGAAGCTGAAGGCCCAGTTTGCCGAGAGCTTCCCGGAAGCCGCCATCAAAGCCATCAGGTGGTACCCCACCGTGCCGGCCGGCCTGGAAGCCATCGAAGGTCGCATCCTGGACCGCGTCAAGGCCGCCAACTGACAGTTGCCAGGATGCCTGCCAGCCCAGCAGCGGCCGGCCCCGGTACCACCGGGGCACGGCCTGACCTGCAGGTCGAGCGCGTGAGCAAGCGCTACGGCAGCTTCACCGCTGTCGACGACCTGTCGCTGGACGTGGCGCGCGGCAGCTTTTTCTCTATCCTCGGCCCTTCGGGCTGCGGCAAGACGACGCTGCTGCGCATGATTGCCGGTTTCATGAGCCCCGATGCCGGCGACATCCGCATCGGCGGCAACAGCATGCGGGCTGTCCCGCCCAACCAGCGGCCAGTGAACATGGTGTTCCAGCACCTGGCGCTGTTTCCCATGATGACGGTCGGCGAGAACGTCGGCTACGGGCTGGCGCGGCGCGGCCTGCCCAAGGCCGAGACGGCCCGTCGCGTTGGCGCGATGCTGGAGCGGGTGAGCCTGGTCGGGGCAGAGCACAAACGGATCGACCAGCTCTCCGGCGGCCAAAAGCAGCGGGTGGCGATTGCACGCAGCCTGGTGCTCGAACCCACGCTGCTGCTGCTGGACGAGCCGCTGGGTGCACTGGACTTGAAACTGCGTGAGCACATGAAAATCGAGCTCAAGCAGTTGCAGGCCGACTTTGGAACCACTTTTGTCTACATCACCCATGACCAGTCCGAGGCCCTGGTGCTGTCGGACCATGTGGCGGTGATGAACGCCGGCCGCTTTGAGCAGGTCGGCACCCCGCAGTCGCTGTATTACGCGCCGCAAACCCCGTTTGTGGCCGGCTTTGTGGGCGCCACCAACGCCATCCGCGGCCGGGCCGAGCAGGTGAACGGCACTGAAGTCACCCTCACCAGCGGCGCCGGCTTGAACCTGAGCGCCAAGGCCATGGGCCAGCTGCGGGCGGGCGACGAAGTACAGGCTTTCGTGCGCCCCGAAGCAGTGCGCTTGGCACGCGATGAACTTGGCCTAGGCAGCGCCGGCCAGCCGTCGTACCAGGGGCAGGTGGAGAGCCTGCTGTTTGACGGCGCGAACTCGGCAGTGCTGGTGCGCGAAACCGCCTCCCGCACCGAGTTCCACATCGCGCTACCGCAAACCGGCCAATTGGCCGACATGGCGGTTGGAGAATCGGTGTACTTTTCATTCGACCCGCAACGCGCCGTGTGTTTTGGTGCCGCCCATGGCGGCTGAGGGCACTGGCAGCCAGTTGCCGCACGCCCGGTTGCTGTTCTTGCTGTTGCTGGCGCCAGCAGCGCTGTGGCTGTTCGGGCTGATCGTATTGCCACACCTGGAGCTGGGCATTTTGTCGCTGCGGGTGCGGGTGGCCCCTCGGGTCTATGAGGCCAGCTTGGCGCAGTACCAGACCTTCATTGAAGAGCCGCTTTACTGGCACACCTTTGTCCGCACGGCGGTGGTGTCCATCATCGTCACGGCCATCACCCTGCTGATGGCTTTTCCGCTGGCCTGGACGATCGCCAAGATTGCGCGCGGCCGCATTCGCGCCACGATGTTTGTGCTGTGCCTGATCCCGTTCTGGGTCAGTGAGACGGTGCGCGCATTGGGCTGGATGATCCTGCTGCGCGAATCTGGCGTGCTGCCGGGCCTGATGGTCAGCCTGGGGCTGACGCCGGCACCGGTAGAACTGCTCTACCACGACGCCACCATAGTGGTCGGGCTGGTCTACACCTCGATGCTGTTCATGGTGGTGCCGCTGATCAGCGCGCTGGAGAGCCTGGACGACGCGCTGATCGAGGCCGCCTACGACCTCGGCGGCAACGGCTGGTCGATTTTGCGCCAGATTATCATTCCGCACGCCGCACCCGGCATCGTGGCTGGCTGTATCGTGGTGTTCATGCTGACGCTGGGCAATTACCTGACACCCACGCTGCTAGGGGGCAAGAGCTCGCAGTGGTTCACCGAGCAAATTTACACACAGTTCATCACCCGCTTTAATTGGGAGCAAGGTGCGGCCTTCGGCTTTCTGCTGCTGGGGCTGTCCACGGCCATTGTCTGGGTCGGGCTCAAGCTGAGTGGCCAGAAATTTGGCGAAGTGATGCAACGCGCATGATCCCTTCGCTGCCCCGCCCCACCTGGCTGCGCCTGAGCACCGTCGCCTACGCCCTGGCGTTTTTCACCTTTTTGTTTTTGCCGCTGCTGATCGTGGCGGTGTTTGCCTTCAACAACGCCGCCTACCCGGCACCGCCTTGGCGCGGCTTCACGCTGGACTGGTTCCTGGGCAATGCCGGCACCGGCCGGCGCGGCCTGTTTGCCGACCGCGCTTTGTTGGGCAGCCTATGGACCAGCACCGTGGTGGCAATGTGGGTGACGGTACTGGCCGTGCTGATCGGCACCGCCAACGCTTTTTTGATTGAACGCACCCAGTTTCGCGGCAAAACGGCCTTGTCGCTGTTGATGCTGGCGCCCCTGGTGATCCCGGGTGTGATTTTGGGCATCTCGATTCTGGCCTTCGCCAGCCGCATTGCCAATTTGGCCGACGACCTGCTGGGGCTTGAGATTGAATTTTTACGCCCCGGCCTCCCTCTCGTCGTGATGGGGCAGCTGTCCTTCATCATCTCGGTGGCCACGCTGACCATCATGGCGAGGCTCAAGCGCTTTGACCTGACTCTGGAGGACGCCGCCTACAACCTGGGCGCCACACGCGCCGCCGTGTTCATGACCATAACCCTGCCCTACCTGCGCCCGGCGCTGCTGGGGGCGGCGGCCATTTCTTTCCTGATGTCGTTCGAGAACTTCAACACCACCCTGATGCTGGTCGGCTCGGACGCGCCTCTGACCGTGATGATGTACGGCCGCATGCGCGAAGGCGCCACGCCGGTGCTGAACGCTGTTAGCCTGTTCCTGATGCTGGCATCGAGCCTGCTGGCGCTGGCCATGCTGCGCCGCTCTAGCGACACCGATACCCCGACAAGACCCACAGCAACCAGGCCGTAGCGCAACTTGGCCTGACCCAAGCTGCCTATGCGATCTCGGGCGCAAGTTCATGAATGGCCTGGTAATGGCTGAGAAACACCCGGCCACTGAGCGCCTGCAGAAAGTGGGTGCCCTCGAGCCGGTCCATCACCGGTCCTTTCACCTCGCTCAGGTGAAAAGCCATCCCTGCGTCACGCAGGCGCCGATCGATCGCCTCCAGACTCTCGAGCGCGCTGGCGTCGATGTCATTGACTGCGGAGCATTGCAGCACGATGTGCCGGGCCTGCGGGTGCTCGGCCACCACATCATTGACCCAGTCCTCCAGGGCACGGGCGTTGGCAAAATACAGGCTCTCGTCCACGCGCAGGCCGACCACCTTAGAGCTGGTGCCAACCTGGTGCCGCAA
>CAXNFT010000235.1:0-3976 GCA_964201255.1 Rhodoferax sp. | reverse complement strand
GTCGCGCAAGTTGTGGAATCAGATCTGCCGCATGGGCCCGCGCCGGGCCCTCCAGATCAACAAACACCACGTTGGTCTGGGGCTGCGCTACCACCAGACCCGGCAGGCGGCTCAGGCCCGCCGCCAAGCGCTGCGCCAAGGCGTGATCGTCGGCCAGGCGCTGCACATGATTTGCCAGTGCATAGGAGGCCGCCGCCGCGAGCCCACCAGACTGGCGCATGCCGCCGCCCGCCATTTTGCGGATTCGATGTGCCCGTGCAATCAGTTCGCGGCCACCGCAGAGAGCCGAGCCGACCGGCGCGCCCAGCCCCTTGCTGAAGCAGATCGAGACGCTGTCAAAACAGTTGGCAATGCGGCGTGCCTCCTGGTACGGATCGGTACCCAGCTCAGTAGCCTGCGCCACGGCGGCATTAAATAAACGCGCGCCATCAAGGTGGCGGGCCAAGCCACGCTGGCGGGCGAGGTCAGTGGCCTGCTGCACATAGTCCATGGGCAGCCGCTTGCCACCAAAGGTGTTTTCCAGCGCCAGCAGCCGGGTACGGGCAAAGTGCGCGTCGTCGGGCTTGATGGCTGCGGCAATTTCAGCCAGCGCCAGGGTACCGTCGGGCTGGTGGTTCAAGGGCTGAGGTTGCAGGCTGCCGAACACCGCGCCGCCGCCACCCTCCCACCGGTAGCAGTGCGCCATCTGGCCGACGATGTACTCGTCACCACGTTGGCAGTGCGCCAACAGGGCGCACAGGTTGCTTTGCGTGCCGGTCGGCACGAAAAGCGCCGCCTCAAAGCCCAGCAAATCAGCAATCTGCGCTTGCAGTGCGTTGACGCTGGGGTCATCGGCAAAGACGTCGTCGCCCAAGGGCGCAGCGGCCATGGCAGCGCGCATGCCAGGCGTAGGTTGGGTGACGGTGTCGCTGCGCAGGTCAACCCGTAGGAAGCCAGTGTTTGAGGTCATTTTGGGCTCCAGGCCTTGTGAATATTGATGGTCTAGCTATTTAAATAATAGCAAAATCAGGGTCGTGGGGCCAAGAAATTAGCCAGCATCGCATGGCCGTGCTCGGTCAGGATGCTCTCGGGGTGAAACTGCACGCCCTCCACATCCAGCGTGGCATGGCGCACGCCCATGATTTCGCCGTCCTCCGTCCAGGCCGTGATCTGCAGGCTGGTCGGGCAACTGGCCCGCTCGATCGCCAAGGAATGGTAGCGGTTGACCGTGAACTGCGTCGGTAAACCGGCAAATACCCCGGTCTGCGTGGTACTGATGACGCTGGTCTTGCCATGCATCAGCTGCTGCGCCCGCACGATGTGGCCGCCAAAGGCCGAGCCAATCGCCTGGTGGCCCAGGCAAACGCCCAGAATGGGCACTTGACCCGCAAACTGCCGGATGGCCGCCACCGAAATGCCAGCCTCCGCCGGCGAGCAGGGGCCGGGCGAGATCATCAGGCGGTCGAGTTGCCCGGCCTGCAGCCTGGCCTCGATCTCGGCCCGCGTGTTCTCGTCGTTACGCGCCACCGTCACCTCGGCCCCGAGTTCTCCCAGGTACTGCACGATGTTGTAGGTGAAAGAGTCGTAGTTGTCGATCATCAGCAGCTTCATTCCAGGCCCTCCTCAACCAGCTCCGCCGCGCGCAGCAGGGCGCGCGCCTTAGCCTCGGTTTCACGCCATTCCAGCTCGGGCACAGAATCGGCCACCACGCCGGCGGCGGCCTGCACGTACAACATCTGGTCCTTGATGATGCCAGTGCGGATGGCGATGGCCACATCCATGTCGCCGGCATAGCTCAGGTAGCCGCAGGCGCCGCCGTACAGGCCGCGCTTGCTGGGTTCGAGCTGGTCGATCAGCTCCATGGCGTGCACCTTCGGCGCGCCAGTCAGGGTGCCGGCTGGAAAAGTTGCGCGCAGCACGTCCATTGCGGTCATGCCTTCCTGCAGGGTGCCCTCGACGTTGCTGACGATGTGCATCACATGGCTGTAACGCTCGACGCTGAAGGCTTCGGTCACCTTGACGCTGCCGGTCTTGGCAATGCGGCCAATGTCGTTGCGCGCCAGGTCAATCAGCATCACGTGCTCGGCACGTTCCTTAGGGTCGTTAATCAGTTCGGCCTCGGCCGCCCGGTCCTGCGCCAGGCTGGCGCCGCGCGGCCGGGTGCCGGCCAGCGGCCGGATGGTGATTTTTTGCTCGGTCTGCTCGCCCGCCGACACGGTTTCCTGGCGCACCAGAATCTCCGGGCTGGCGCCCACCACATGGAAATCACCCAGATGGTAGTAGTACATGTAGGGGCTGGGGTTGAGTGAGCGCAGCGCCCGGTACAAGCTCAAGGGCGACTCGGTGTAGCGCTTTTTGAGGCGCTGGCCAACCTGCACCTGCATGAAGTCGCCACCCTCAATCAGGCCCTTGGCGCGCGTGACCGCCGCCAGGTAGTCGGCCTTGGCAAACTCGCGCTCAACCGGGTAACCCTGACTGGGTTTGACCAGCGGCGCACTGACCGAGTACTTGAGCTGCTCCTTGAGTTCGCGCAGGCGGCGCTTGGCGTTGGCGAAGGCCTCGGGCTGTGTCGGGTCGGCGTAAACAATCAGGTAAAGCTTGCCCGACAGGTTGTCGATCACCGCCAGTTCCTCGCACTGCAGCAGCACGATGTCGGGGCAGCCCAGCGTGTCGGGTGGGCAGCTGGCCACCAGCTTTTTCTCGATATGGCGCACCGTGTCGTAGCCGAAGTAGCCGGCTAGGCCGCCGCAAAATCGCGGCAGACCGGGCCGCAGCGCAACCTTGAAGCGTTGTTGGTAAGCGCTGATGAAATCCAGCGGGTTGCCGCTGACGCGCTCCACCACTGCGCCATCAGTCACCACCTCAGTCATGGCCTCGGCACCGAAGCCGCTGGCACGCAACAGCGTGCGCGCTGGCAGTCCGATGAAGCTGTAGCGGCCGAAACGCTCGCCGCCCACCACAGACTCCAGCAAGAAACTGTACTTACCGCCATCGCGCGAGTGCGCCAGCTTGAGGTAGAGCGAGAGCGGCGTTTCCAGATCGGCAAAGGCTTCGGCTAACAGGGGAATCCGGTTGTAGCCTTGTGCGCTCAGGCTTTTGAATTCGAGTTCGGAAATCACAGACAGGTCTCTTTCAGGTCAGGCCTGGCGACGCGCTTGTCATGCGACAAGGCTCAACTCAGGCTGGCAGCACGCGGTGCTGCGGTTCAATCGGGCAGCGTTGAATCAGGCGAACGCTGACGCGGTGGACAGTGACCGCCAGGGCCAGGCTCCCCGGTCGCTGAGACCTGTAACGCTGATGCGATGAATGAACATTGGAACAGTGTAGCAAACCGCACCGGGTCTCATTTGATCGCGATCGGGCAGGCAAATCATGCTCATCATCCGATAAGATCGCCCGTCCGGGAGCGGAGCCAGCGAGCCAGCGAGCCAGCGAGCCAGATTCTTGCCTGGTCCAATATTACATATCAGAAAGGCTTCTTCATGAAATTTCGCAACCAAATCCTGTTCTTGGGATTTTTGGGATTGCTGATGGCGAGCCTGGTGGGCGGCATCGGATTGTTCAATGCCAATCTACTGACAATTGCGATCGACGAGTCCCAGCGCATGGGCGTGGCCATGGAGAACAGTCAGGATGCTGACATGATGCATGACGCTGTGCGTGGTGACGTTTTACTGGCACTGCTGAGTGGACTGACCAAAGACGCGAGCCAACTCGCCGACGCAGAAAGTAGCCTGGCCGAACACGCGGCCACCTTCAACAAGTCCTTGGCGAGTCTGCAAGCCACGGCTGACACACCCAACCTGAAAATCATGATCGGCAACACGCTGCCCTTGGTGGCCCAGTATCTTGCCAGCGCGGCCAATATCCAAAAACTGGCGGCCAACGATGCCGCCGCAGCGCAAGCCGCAGCGCCTGAGTTTCAAAAATTATTCGCCGCGCTGGAAACGCAGATGGCGAGGCAGTCCAAAGCCATTGCGCAACACGTGATGGAAGT
>CAXNFT010000234.1:0-3992 GCA_964201255.1 Rhodoferax sp. | reverse complement strand
CGTTGTTTCTCCAGAAGTATGGTGAATGAAAATCCAAACACCATGCTATGGAGAACTTATGACAACATCGTGAATCTCGCCCTGTGCGGCTGGCGCCTCGGGGTGGGCACTTGTTGGCTGTTGGCTTTAAGGTTCGTCGTACAGGCTCGCACTAATGCGCTCGCTCCACGGGTCAAGTACGATCGCAGTCCGGGAGTTCGTTAAAAGAATGGGGATACAGCCATGATCAATTCCATGACCTACAAGGGCTACGCTGCCAGCATGGTCTTTGATGCAGAGGACAAGATCATTGTCGGGCGCGTTCAAGACATCGACGACATCATCTCGTTCCATGGCGAGTCGGTGGCGGAGTTCGAGTCGAACTTTCATGTGGCCATCGAAGACCATCTGGCTGCATCCAAGGAGCTCGGTTCGGCTCCGGAGAAGCCGGCCAGCGGAAAGGTCATGCTGCGCATTGCGCCTGAGGTTCATGCCGCCGCCCTCAAGGCTGCGGCAAGAAGCGGCACCAGCCTCAACAAGTGGGCTGAAGGCGCGCTTGGCAAAGCGGCTCGGAAGTAGCCCTCCCGGGTCGCAGCGCGCAGCGAAGCCTGACAGGCCGTTCAATAGACGCACGCCACAAAGTTTCAGCCCAAGGGCGATGGGGCCGGCCAACGGTCGTACAGGCGAGCACCGATGCGCTCGCCCCACAGGTCAAGCTCGACGGCTGTTCCGGTGTGGGGCTGGTTCGCGGCGTCGCCCCGCACATAGCCCAGCGCTACGCAGGCGCCGGCCCGAGGGCTCCAGCCTGCAGATGACACTTCCCCTCCGGGCTGACCTTGGATCCAGATGGATTCGCCGCCCCACAGGTAGTGCTCGGGTGAGTCTGCCACCAGCGTCACCAGTTTCTTGCGCAGAGGCTGCCCCTGGCGGGCCAGCAGGGCATCGCGTCCGATGAAGCCGCCGGGTTTGTCCAGGTCCACCGCAGCCATCATGCCGGCTTCAAACGGCGTTTCATCCGGCCCGAGCTCGGCGCCCCAGGCGCGCCGGCCCTGCTCGATGCGAAGCGCATCCAAGGCGTAGTAGCCAGCATCACGCAGGCCCAGGTCGCGTCCGGCGTCTTGCAGAGCCAGGTAGACGTGGCGCGTCATCTCCACCGGCACATACAGCTCATAGCCCGGTCCGCCCACGTAGCTCATGCGCGCCGCCCGCACCCGGGCATGGCCCAGGTCAATCAGGCGGGTCCAAGAAAACTTCAGGCTGGCGGCCGACAGGTCGTCTGGGCAGAGGCGCGCCAGCAGGGTCTGCGCGTTGGGGCCCATCAGTGACAGCACGCTGTACAGCGGTGAAATATCGGTCAGGATCGCGTGCTCTTGCGGCTGGATGTGGCGCGCGACCCAGTCCAAGTCACGCACGGTCTGGGCCGAACCGGTGACGATCAGATAGCGTTCGCCCATGGCATTGGGCTGCTGGCGGATCACGGTCACATCACTCTCAAAACCGCCGCGTTCATTGAGCATCGCGGTATAGACCATGCGGTTAACCGGCACGTCCATGTTCTTGGCGCACAGGCGCTGCAGCACCGCCAGCGCATCACGCCCGGCCAGCAGCAGTTTGGAAAACGAGCTTTGGTCGTACAACGCCACGGTCTCGCGGGTGGCGCGCTGCTCGGCCTGCATATCGTCCAGCCAGCCGGGCCGGCCCAGGGTGTGGTCGGGGCGCACGGTGGCGGCGCTGGCTTTGAAGTAGTTGGCGCGCTCCCAGCCGTTCTTGCTGCCAAACTCGGCCCCTTTGGCTGCCAGCAGGTCGTACAGCGGCGAGGTGCGTAGGGGCCGCACTGTTTCCAGCTCCTGGCGCGGCCAGCGCATGGCGTAGTGCAGGCCCAGGGTCTCAGCGGTGCGCTCGGCCAGGGCGCGTCGGTTGCCAGTGAAAGGGCCAAAGCGGCGGATGTCCACATCCCACAGGTCGGTGCTGGGCTCGCCGCCCACGATCCACTCGGCCATCAGCCGGCCGGCGCCGCCCGAGTTGGCGATGCCCGACGAGTTGAAGCCGGCGCAGACAAAGTAATTGCGCAGCTCGGGCGCCTCGCCCAAAATGAAGTTGCCGTCCGGCGTGAAGCTCTCCGGCCCGTTGAGCAGCATTTTGATGTCGGCGGTCTCCAGGCAGGGCGTGCGGTGAATGGCGTTCTTCATCAGCGGCTCGAACTGGTCCCAGTCCTCACCCAGCAGCTGAAACTGAAAGTCCGCTGGAATCGGGTCCACGCGCCAGGGCTTGGCCACCGGCTCAAAGCCGCCCATCAGCAGGCCGCCGACCTCTTCCTTGTAATAAATGAAGCCGTCCGGGTCGCGCATCACCGGCAGCATGGGGTGCACGCCCTCGATCTTGCCGGTGACGACGTAGAAATGCTCAGCTGGGTACAACGGTACGTTCACCCCAGCAAGCAGGCCAAACTGGCGTGCCCACTGCCCGGCGCAGTTCACGAGTACATCGCAGCGCACCTCACCCTGGGTAGTGCGCACACCTTTAACCCGGCCGTTCTCGATGATCACGCCGGTGACCTCAATGCCTTCCTGCATGCGCACGCCCCGGTTGCGTGCGCCCTTGGCCAGCGACATGCACAGGTCGGCCGGGTTGGCCTTGCCGTCACCTGGCAGCCAGATGGCGCCCTGCAGGTCGTCGGTGCGCATCACCGGGTACCGCTCGCCCGCCTCTTGCGGCGAGATCAGGTGGCATTCCACGCCAAAGCTGTGCGCCATGGCCGCCTGCTTGCGCAGCACTTGCATACGCTCTGGCGTACTCGCCACATTCACGCTGCCGCACTGCTTCCAGCCGGTGGCAAGCCCGGTCTCTGCCTCCAGCGTGGCATACAGCTCGATGCCGTACTTGCTCATCGCCGTCATCTTGCGGTTGGGCCGCATCTGCCCGACCAGACCAGCGGCGTGCCAGGTGGTGCCGCTGGTCAACTTGCCCTGCTCCAGCAGCAGCACGTTGGTCTTACCGGCTTTGGCCAAGTGGTAGGCGGTGGAACAACCGGCAATGCCGCCACCGACGATGATGATTTCGGCTTGGGTGGGGAGAGTCATGGCGGTGTCCTATGGGGTTGGCGCATCAGAAAATTATGGCAGTTGAACCAGGGATCAAACCCCGGTGGCTGCGCGAATACGGACAAGTGGGGGTCGAGCGGGCTCATACTGGCAGTAGAGAAAACTGATTTCATGTGTGCCTATAATGCACACGTGAAAGCTCCGAAACTATTCAATTGGTCACCTGAAAAAAATCAGTTGTTGTTGCGGGAGCGGGGCATTAGTTTCGAAAGAATCGTTTTTGAAATAGCGAGTGGTAACGAACTCGCGGTGCTTGAGCACCCCAATCAGGGCAGCTACCCAGGACAAAAAATATCGATGGTGCAAGTGGATGATTACGTTTATGCCGTACCGTTTATTGAAACTGAAGCAGAGCTATTCTTGAAGACGATCATTCCGAGCCGGAAGGCGACTCGTCAATACCGGAGATAAATCATGAAGACAAAAGTGAAATACGATGAGGAAGAGCTGGAGGTGGTGCAGGCTTGGGAGGCTGGCACGCTCAAGCCTGTCAGCGGCATGGCGCAAATACTTAAAGACCACCGCGGTATCGCAGAGGCAAGTTTCAAAAAAGACCAGCGTTTGAACATCAGGATATCTTCAAGAGACTTGAAAAGCCTGCAGGCTCGTGCACTTGAAGAGGGTATCCCGTACCAGACGTTTGCCGCGAGTGTGCTGCATAAGTTTGTGAACGGCCATCTGGTTAACCAGCGCTAATCGGTCTGGGTGTTAGCCCAGCCGCAAGGCCATCACGCCGGCAAGGATGATCGCTGTACCCGTCAGCCGGCGCCGGTTGAAACGCTCTTTCAAGAACCAGGCGCCCATCAGCACCGCGAACAGCACCGAAGTTTCGCGCAGCGCGGCCACCATGGCCACGGGTGCCTGCGTCATGGCCCACAGGGCAATACCGTAGGAGCCGAGCGAGGCAATGGC
>CAXNFT010000233.1:0-4017 GCA_964201255.1 Rhodoferax sp. | reverse complement strand
GTCGGCGTCCACGGCCATTTGCTTGCCTGGCATGGCGTCCAGAGCAAAGCGGGCGGACACCTCGGCAATCCGCTCGGCACCCTTGGTCACCACCACAAAGTTGATCACCACCAAAATCGAGAAGACGATCAGACCGACCGCAAAGTTGCCGCCGATCAAAAAGTGGCCAAAGGCCTCGATCACCGCGCCAGCAGCACCTGGTCCCGTGTGGCCCTCCAGCAAGACCACCCGGGTGGACGCCACGTTCAGCGACAGCCGCATCAGGGTGGTGAGCAGCAGGATGGCCGGAAATGCCGAGAAATCCAGCGGCCGTAGCATGTAAGCGGCGACCATCATCACCATCAAGGCCACTGAAATATTCAGCGTGAAAAAGACGTCAAGCAGCCAGGTGGGCAGCGGCAGCACCATCATGGCCAAAATCGCCACGACCAACATCGGTGTGGCAGCGCCCTGGATCAGTGCGGCGTAGCGGCCAAACCACTGTTGCAATGACTTGAGTTGTGGGTTCATGGTTTGACCGTGTTTGCCACGACTTTGGACAGGGGATCGAGTTCAGCGGGAACAAAGGGTTGCGGTGGCTCGCCGGGCATGGGCCCATCGCCGCGCATGGCGGCCTTGAGCCGGTAGATGTAAGCCAGCACCTGGGCCACGGCGGTGTACAGGCTGGCAGGAATGTCCTTGTCCAGCTCGGCATTGGCGTACAGGGCGCGCGCCAACATGGGCGATTGCAGCACCGGGATGGCGTGGTGCTTGGCAATATCGCGAATCTTGAAGGCCAGCAAGTCCGCGCCTTTAGACACCACCTGCGGCGCCCGCATGGTCTTGTCGTCGTAGCGGATCGCCACTGCAAAGTGGGTTGGGTTCATCAACACAAAGTCAGCCTTGGGCACGGCGGCAATGCTGTTGCCCTGAGAGATTTCGCGCTGACGCTGACGCTGCTTGCCCTTGAGCTGCGGATTGCCGTCGGATTCCTTGTGCTCCTGCTTTACCTCCTGGTGCGACATCTTGAGCCTGGATTTGTGCAGGAACATCTGCAAAGGCACGTCCACCATGGCCACCAGCAGCACCACCAGCAAGAGTATGCCCATGCCACGCGTCAGCCAAATGCTCAGGTGCTCCAGTGCCGCTGTGGAGGGCTGCAGCACCAGCATGGCAATCGAGTGCAGGCTCGAGCTCAGGTAAACAGCGCCCAGTACGATCAGCACCACGGTAATAAAAGACATCTTCACCACCTCGGACAGCTTGTCCTTGGTGAACATGCGACCAAACCCGGCAAGCGGGTTGACGCGGCTGAAGTCCGGCATGATGGGTTTGAGGCTGGTCACCCAGCCCCCGGCGGCCACGGTGCTCAAGACGGCGGCCGCGCTCACAATCAGTGCAAACACCACGCAGCCCAGCAGCCCGACGCTGACCATGTCACTCAGGCGCTGCAGCATGCCGGCCTGATCGGCCATCACGCGGGCATCAAACGACAGTTGCTGGCTCAGTTGGGTCTTGAGTTGCCCAAACAGCAGTGGCGACAGCGACAACACGCCCACCGAGCCCACGCCCAGCACCGCGATGTTGGACAAATCCTTCGAGCGAGTGACCTGACCGTCATCGCGAGCCTTCTGGAGCTTGCGTTCCGAGGCGGGTAAATTGCGGTCCTGACTGCTGGATTCCATGGTGGCCAAACTGTGAAGTTGGCCCCATTGTCGTGACGCACTGCGCCAATTAAAGCCCGAAAAGCGGGCAATTCAGGGGGCACTTTGCAGCGCGAACCCCTCAGAAATACGGCTTCAGAAACCCAGGCTGGCGAGCAGGTCGTCCACTTCAGATTGGCCCGACACCACATTCGGGTTGTCTTGTGGGTTCATGGCCGGTCCCGATAGCGCGGGCAGGTAGGGCTCAGGCGCTTCGCCTGCCGCAGCGGCGGTGGTCGAGGCTGGCTTGGCGACCGCATCGGGTGGCGCCGTCTGGATCAACAGTTGCACCAATTGCTCTTCCACATTGGCCGCCAGCGTCACCACCTTGGCAATCACCTGGCCCGTCAGGTCATGAAAATCCTGGGCCATCATGATCTCGGTCAGATGCTCATCAGCCTGCCTGGTGGTGCCCTCGACACTGGCCAGAAAAGCCAGCAACTCGGTGGGCGAGGGCATGGCTGTTGGCGCTGCGTTGACCCGCTGGCTCATGGCGCGGGTCTGCGCCAGGATCAGGTCGTGGTCGGCCTTGGCCAGGTCGACCCGGTTAAGCACTTTTTCAGCTGCCTCGCCCGTCAGCCGGGAGATGTAGGACAAGCGGCTCTTGGCATCGGGCAGCTCGCCAGCCAGGCCCTTGAACTTGTCGGTCAAGCCCAGTGCCTGCAAGGCATTGTGCAACTGGCGTGTGAGCGCCCCAATGCTGTGGTGGATGTCCGGGTTCAGGCCAGCTGGGGCGCCGTGGATGGTGTTTTGGATGGCGTCAGTGGCCGTGTCAGCAGTCTGCATGGTCCGCCCTACTTCATGCCGTATTTGGTCAAAATCAGGTTGATTTTGTCCTCAAGCGTTGCCTTGGTGAAGGGCTTGACGATGAAGCCGGCTGCACCTTTTTGCGCCGCCAGCACGATGTCTTCCTTGCGCGCTTCGGCGGTCACCATCAGCACGGGTACCCGTTTGAGCTTGTCGATCTTCTGGATCTCGGACAGCAACTCAAAACCATTCATGTGAGGCATGTTGATGTCGCTGATCACAAAGTTGAAATTGCCGTTTTGCAGCTTCTGCAAAGCCACCACCCCGTCCTCGGCTTCTTCTGAATCAGTGAAGCCGCTCTCCTTGAGCAGGTTGCGGACAATACGGCGCATGGTGGAGAAATCATCCACCACCAAAAAACGAAGCTCAGAAGTCATGGGGGGCCCTTTCAGTGAAGCGGTGCAGGGGTCCAGGTGTCATGTCTCCGGCCCAAAAATGGTAAATTGTTGCTTGAATCATGGCTTCAAAGGCGCAGCTGCTGCCGGTGCGGCTCTGGGTGTCAGGGGCGTGCGCCCGGCGCCAGACAGACGGGCCTCGGCCTCGCGCGACATCACCAAAATGCTGATGCGGCGGTTGATCGGGCTAAACGGGTTTTCTTCCTCGAGCAAATTGCTCGAAGCCAATCCCATGATGCGACCCATGCGCTCCTCGGGCAGACCCGCCAGGCTCAGCTCGCGCCGCGAGGCATTGGCCCGGTCTGCCGACAGTTCCCAATTGCTGTAACCGCGGTCGCCACCGCCAAAGGGTGTGCGGTCGGTGTGCCCATCGAGCCCAATTTTGTTGTCCACCCCATTCAGGGCGCCGCCGATTTCACGCAGGATATCGCGCATGTAGGGCTTGACGACCGCGCTGCCGCTGTCGAACATAGGGCGCTTCTGGTCGTCGACAATCTGGATTTGCAGCCCGTCGGGCGTGCTGTCGATCCGTATCTGTGAACTGAACTCCGACAACTTCGGGTTGCTCGCAATCAGTGCACTGATCTTTTCGCTCAAGGAATCCAACTTTTTGGCGTCCTGCTTGGCAATCTCGGCCTTGATGGCCTCAATGGCCGCTTTTTTCTCGATCGGGTTGCTGCTGTCGGACCGCGAGGTCTGCCCGGCCTGCTGTGTCAGGTCCTTGCCGCCGCCGCTGATCACACTGTTGCTCTGACCAGCGCCGCTGCCACCCATCATGGCCACCTTGAGCGGTGAGGCAAAGTAATCTGACAGGCCTTTTTTATCGCCTTCAGTGGTGGAACCCAGCAGCCACATCAGCAGGAAAAACGCCATCATGGCGGTCACGAAGTCGGCGTAGGCAATCTTCCAAGCGCCGCCGTGTACCGCGTGGCCGCCTTTCTTGATCTTTTTGACGATGATCGGCTGTAACTTTGCCGGTTCGGTGGCCATGTCAGCGTGCCCCTGATCTATTTCTTGCGAACATGGTTTTCAAGCTCTAGAAAGGTGGGGCGTTCGGTCGAAAACAGCACCTTGCGGCCGAACTCGATGGCGGTGGACGGGTTGTAACCCTGCATGCTGGCCAGCAGTGTGGA
>CAXNFT010000232.1:0-4018 GCA_964201255.1 Rhodoferax sp. | reverse complement strand
TCGGCCGCCAGCATGGCGATCTGCATCACCTGCTCCTGAAAGATCGGCACCCCCAGCGTGCGCGCCAGCGCCGGCGCCAAGGCGGGGGGAAAGTCCACCGGCTCCAGCCCCTGACGACGACGCAGGTAGGGGTGAACCATGCCGCCCTGGATCGGCCCGGGGCGCACGATGGCGACCTCGATCACCAAATCATAAAAACAGCGCGGGCGCAGGCGCGGCAGCATGCTCATCTGGGCCCGGCTCTCGATCTGGAACACGCCCACGGTGTCAGCAGCGCAGACCATGTCGTAGGTGGCGGCGTCATTGGCCGGGATGTCCTGCAGCGTCACGGGCCTGCCGCGCCGCTGCCCGACCAGCGCCAGGCAGCGGCGGATGGCGCTGAGCATGCCCAGCGCCAGCACATCGACCTTGAGCAGGCCCATGGCGTCGAGATCGTCCTTGTCCCACTGGATGATGCTGCGCTCGGGCATGGCGGCGTTTTCTACCGGCACAAGGCGGGTGAGCTTGCCCTGGGTCAGTACAAAGCCGCCCACGTGCTGGCTCAGGTGGCGCGGAAACCCCAGCAGCTGGGCGACCAGGCCACGCCACAGGGCCAGTTGCCGGTCCTGCGCATCCAGCCCAGCCTGGGCAAATTCTTCGTCCTTGATGCTGCGGCCGTCAAACCAATGATGCGACTTGGCCAGGCGGTCGATCAGTACCTCGTCCACACCCAGCGCCCGGCCAACGTCACGCAAGGCGCTGCGCGGCCGGTAGCTGACCACGGTGGCGGTAAGGGCGGCGCGCTCACGACCGTAGCGGGCGTAGATGTACTGGATGACTTCCTCACGCCGCTCGTGCTCAAAGTCAACGTCGATGTCGGGCGGCTCATTGCGCGCGCGGCTGATGAAGCGCTCAAACAGCAGGCTGGAGTGGGCCGGGTCGACCTCGGTCACGCCCAGGCAGTAGCACACCGCCGAATTGGCGGCCGAGCCACGGCCCTGGCACAGGATGCCTTGGCCCCGGGCAAAGCGCACGATGTCGTGCACCGTCAGGAAATACATCTCGTAGCGCAGCTCGGCAATCAGTGCCAGCTCATAGGCCACCTGCTGCGCCACGCCCGGCGGCAGGCCCTGAGGGTAACGCCGAGACGCGCCCTCGTGGGTGAACTGGTGCAGGGTCTGGCTCGGGCTCAGCCCCGGCAGCACGCTCTCAGTCGGGTACTGGTAGCGCAGCTCGTCCAGGCTGAAGTGGCAACGTGCCGCCACCGCCAGGGTGTTGGCCAACAGATCAGCCGGGTAGAGCCGCGCCAGCCGCTGGCGCGTGCGTAGGTGGGCCTCGGCGTTGGGTTGCAGGGCAAAGCCACACTCGGCCACCGGCCGGCCCAGGCCAATGGCGGTCAGCACATCGTGCAGCGGCTTGCGTGAGCGCACATGCATCTGCACCCCGCCGGCGGCCACCAGCGGCAGGCGGCACAGGCCGGCCACGCGCTGCAGCGCCTGCTGCCAAAGCGCATCAGCAGCGCGCTGGCGCAGCGTCAGGCCCAACCAAAGTCTTGAGCCAAACAGGGCGCCAGCCCTTGTACAGAGGGCATAGAGCGCTTCAAATTGCATAGCAAAAGGTGGCAGCAGCAACAACTCGCAGGCGGGCAGCGGGCAAGCGGCCAGATCGTCCCAGCCGATCTGGTAGCTGCCCTTAGGCGCAGCGCGGCGGGCCTGGGAAATCGCCTCGCACAGGTTCCCCCAGCCGTCCAGACTTTGTGGCAGGGCCACCAGGGTGCTGCCGTCTGGCAGGGTAAATTCCGCGCCAGGCAGCAACTGCAGGCCGAGCTTTTTGGCCTCGGTATGCGCCCGCACCAGCCCGGCCACCGAACACGCGTCGGTGATGGCCAGTGCGCTGTAGCCCAGCGCCGCCGCCCGCGCCACCAGTTCCTCGGGGTGCGAGGCGCCACGCTGAAAGCTGAAGTTGGACAGGCAATGAAGTTCGGCATAGCCGGAGGTGGCGTTCATGATGGGGAAATAACTGTATATTCATACAGTTTAATCGGGATGAGCTGATCTGAGCTGTCGGTCTTCCATCGCTCCCAGCTCTCCCCGTCATCCCAGCACCTGTCCGTCATTCCCGGCCGCGACCGGGAATCCAGGATGTCATAGATCCCCAGTCAGGCTGGGGATGACGGAGAGTGCTGAGGATGACTGGATGCGCGGGAATAACGGGAGACGAAGGCCTGACGGTCGCAGTAACATCGACTGAGGGTTCAGCCCGCGCCGCCCTGGCGCTTCACCACAGGACAAACCATGTCGTATTTCGTTGGCGCCTACGCCGCTTCGCCCAATACCGCCACCTGGGACCCTGAGCTGGAAGCCCATTACTACGCCAGGCTGCGAGCGCTGCCGAATGTCAAGGGGCTGGAGCACCCCTTTCTTGGTTCACTGCACCCTCACGACGACGCCTGGTTTATCAGCCACATCGACCCGAAGTGGCGCTTCGTATTCACCTGCATCCCCGGCGTGATGGCGGCGATGGCCAAAAATCCGCTGGTGGGCCTGGCGTCTGACGACGCGTCGGGGCGCGAAGAAGCTCTGGCCTTTGTGCGGCAGGCGCGAGATGCGTTAGCGGCTCTGAATGCCGCCTGCGGCCAGTCGGTAGTGGATGCGATTGAAATTCACAGCGCACCAGACAAGACCCGCGCCACTTCGTCTGTCACGGCGCTCACCACCTCGCTGGCCGAGTTGGTGCAGTGGGACTGGCAGGGTGCACGGGTGGTGATCGAGCATTGCGATGCCCATGTACCAGGTCAGGTGGCTTCCAAGGGCTTTCTGAGCCTTGCCGATGAAATTGCCGCCATCGAGGCCACCAATGCCCGCTATGGCAGTGATGTGGGCATCGTGGTCAACTGGGGCCGGTCAGTACTCGAGGCGCGAAGCGCTGAAGGGGCACTGCAACACATCCGGCTGGCCAAGCAACATGGTGTGCTGGCGGGCCTGATGTTTTCAGGCGCCTCGGGGCAAGACACGCCCTACGGCGCCTGGCGCGACAGCCACATGCCACCCGCCCCCAGTAGGGTGGGCGGCATCGGCGCCGAGGGCTCCCTGCTGACCGACGCGGCGCTGCGTGACTGCCTGGTGGCCAGCGACGGCCAACAGCTGCCGATCCTAGGGTTAAAAATTGGCATTCGGCCGCTGGACGCGTCGCTGGAGGCGCGCATAGCCTACCTCAGCAGTGGGTTGGAACGGCTCGACGCCGGGCGCTGAACCGCGGTGCCCGAAATTCGTGCTGGCGGCGTAGGCCAAGGATGGCTCTTGGCACTCGGGCCCGGCCCTTATTGGCTCATGCGCGAGGTGTAACGGCACACCGCCGGATCGAACCAGGTTTTTGAGAACTCGGCCACCTGGTTGCTGGCGGTCCAGGAGGTGCGCTCGATGTAGCCGGCGATGGCGCCGGGTTGCAGCCCGCTGGGTGCCGCGGCCCAATCGGGCGCCGGGCCGACCGCGATCTGGTCTTCGACCCGGGCAATCCAGACTTGAAAACGCTGCTGGTAAAACAGGTACATCGAGTCGCCCAGTTCTTCGGGCTGCAGGTTGGGGCTGGCGCTGGCGTCAAACCAGATTTCCTCCAATGCCACCGGCACCTGGCTGAGCAAGCGCAGACGGCGTACACGCCAGCAAGGTGCAGCGGCGTCGGACCCCAGCAGCGGCACCCCGGGCGGACGGCTTTGGCGGCTGAGGTCCAGCACCTGCGCGGTCGGCAAGCCTGGGCCATGGGTCAGCTCCAAACGGAACAGTTCGTAAATCTGCTGCGTGCCCTCCACCCGGCGCACATAGGTGCCCGAGCCCTGGATGCGCTCCAGCACCCCCTGCTGCTCCAGCAAAGCCAGCCCTTTCCTGAGGGTACCGATGGCGACCGACAGGCGCCGCGCCAACTCGGCCTCTGTGGGCAAACGCTCTGACGCGCGCCAGTAACCGGCCTTGATCTGGCGGGCCAGCAACTCGGCAATCTGCATGTACACGGGCAAGGCTTGGGCTGGCTTGGCAATTGGCAT
>CAXNFT010000231.1:0-4035 GCA_964201255.1 Rhodoferax sp. | reverse complement strand
TCGACAGGCATGCGCTGGTAGGTGCGCACCAGCAAGCGGGGTGGCAGATCGTTCAGCGCATGGGCCAGATGCCGCCACTCAATCAGCGGGCCGGGCGCAATGACGTGGATCACCCGGCAGGTCCCCAGGTAGGGCAGCAGATCAAGCGCACCTACGGCGGAACCGTCGGGGTCGAAGTGCAGTGGCGCGTCGGCATGGGCGCCGACGTGGGGTGACAGGGTAAGGGCGCTTACGTTGACCGGGCAACCCGGCCCCAGGGTGGCGGTCCAGTGTTGCTGGTAGGCGGTGTCGCCCGGAAACACGGGGCTGGCCGGGCCCACTGGCGGCGAAATGTCGTAGATACGGGGCATGATTCGCCGGATTCTGTACCTCAGCGACCCGTCATGGTGTCGGTAATTTCCAACGGTTGTGGAAAATACTACAAGCGGCCCAAAAGCAAAAACTCCATCAGGGCTTTTTGCACATGCAGGCGATTTTCTGCTTCGTCCCAGACCACGCTCTGTGGCCCGTCGATCACCTCGGCTTGCACCTCTTCACCGCGATGTGCCGGCAGGCAGTGCATGAACAAGGCCTCGGGCCGGGCGGCACGCATCATCTCGTCGTCCACGCACCAGAGGGCAAAGGCCAGCTTGCGGGCCTCGTTCTCGGCCTCGTAACCCATGCTGGTCCAGACATCGGTGGTGACCAGGTCGGCGCCGGCGCAGGCCTGCAGCGGGTCGCTGAAGACCTGGTAACTGTCGGCCGAGCGCAAGCCCGCCACCGACTGGTCCACCTCGTAGCCACCGGGCGTGCTCACATGCACCTTGAAGCCCAGAACCTCACTAGCCTGCAGCCAGGTGTTGGCCATGTTGTTGCCGTCTCCCACCCAAGCGACCGTCTTGCCTTGGATAGAGCCCCGGTGTTCGATGAAGGTGAAGATGTCGGCCAATATCTGGCAGGGGTGAAATTCATTGGTCAGGCCGTTGATGACTGGCACCCGCGAGTGGCTGGCAAAGCGCTCAATTTTGGTGTGCTCGTAGGTGCGGATCATCACCAGGTCGACCATGCGGCTGATCACGCGGGCGCTGTCTTCAATCGGCTCGGCCCGGCCCAACTGGCTGTCGCCAGTAGTCAGGTGCACCACGCTGCCGCCCAACTGGTACATGCCGGCCTCAAAGCTGACGCGGGTGCGGGTGGAGGCCTTCTCGAAGATCATGGCCAGCGTGCGGTCGGCCAGCGGCTGATGCCGCTCATAGGCCTTGAACTTCTTCTTGATCAGCGCCGCCCGCTCGAACAGGTAGCCGTAGTCCTCGGCGCTGAGGTCGCTGAATTGCAGGTAGTGTTTCATCGATTTATCCGGAAGATGGGCTAGCCCGTCATTCCCGCACAAGCGGGAATCCATGCTGCTTCAAGTTGGTGCCAGCAGCTTTTTCACCAGGGGGCACAGGATGGCCACCAACTCGTCGGCCTCGGCCGCAGTCATGATCAGCGGTGGCACCAGGCGAATCACGTTGTCTGCCGTGACGCTAATGAGCAGGCCCTGGTCAACACACTGTTGTGTTAGCGCGCTACAGGGTTTGGCCAGTTCCACACCCAGCATCAGGCCCATGCCACGAATCTCACGAACTGAACCATTGGCCAACTCGGCCGCCAGCGCATGGTGCAGCGCGGCTGCCAAATGGGCGCCAACACGGGCCGCGTTGTCCAGCAGGCCGTCTTCTTGCATGATGCGAATGGTTTCTACCCCGGCACGCATGGCCAGCGGGTTGCCACCAAAGGTGGTGCCGTGGTTGCCCGGCTGGAAGATGTTGGCGGCCTTTGGCCCAGTCACCACGGCCCCAATGGGCACGCCTGAACCCAGGCCCTTGGCCAGCGGCATCACATCGGGCAGGATGCCGGCCCACTGGTGGGCAAACCACTTGCCGGTGCGGCCCATGCCGCACTGAACCTCGTCAACCATCAACAGCCAGTCGCGCTGGTCGCACAGGATTCGCAGCTGGCGCAGGTAGTCCATGTGTGCCGGGTTCACGCCGCCCTCACCCTGGATCGCCTCAAGAAACACCGCCACCACGTTGGGATTTCCAGCGGTGGCCGCCTCCAGACTCGCCAGATCATTGAGCGGCACGCGGATGAAACCCTCTACCAGCGGGCCAAAGCCGGCCTGCACCTTAGGGTTGCCGGTGGCGCTGAGCGTGGCGATGGAGCGTCCGTGGAAGGCCTTCTCGTACACCACGATCTCAGGCCGCTCAATGCCCTTGTCGTGGCCGAACTTGCGCGCCAGCTTCAGCGCGGCCTCATTCGCCTCCAGCCCGGTGGAGCAGAAAAACACATTGCTCATGCCCGACAACTCGACCAGCTTGGCCGCCAGCGTCTCCTGATGCGGCACATGGTAGTAGTTGGAGGTGTGGATCAGCTTGGTCAGTTGATCTTGCAGGGCTGGCACCAGCTTGGCATGGTTGTGGCCCAGCGTGTTGACGGCAATGCCGCCCAGCGCGTCCAGGTACGCTTTGCCGTTGATGTCCCAGACGCGGCAGCCCTGACCGTGCGAGAGCGCGATCGGCACGCGGTTATAGGTGTTCATCACGTGGGGTGATGTGGCCTCTTGGTGGGGGACAGCGGCATTCATGGGCTCGGGCTCCAGATAGGTCACGACAAATGAAAGCGGCCCAACGTAGGTTGGGCCGTTGAAGCGTGATTCTAGGGCCATCGGCGGTCCAGATGGTCCACAGCATGGGCGTCGCGCGTCATGGTTCGTGGCGGTGCGCAGGCCAGTGCTGTAACAGCAAGTAGAATTCTTGTGCACCGCAGCAAATCGCCTCGACCAACGCCACAATCCGACCAGATGGTTCCAGCACCCGCCAAAGAAATCGTGATCCATGGGGTGACCTGTCAGGGTAAGCCATTTCGGCCAAGTGACTGGGCAGAACGGCTGGCAGGTGTGATGAGTTCGTTCAGGCCCGGTGGGCCTCGACCGGGCAGCCATCTGGGTTATTCGCCGTGGTGCACTCCGACCACCCTCAAAGGCGTGAGCTGTGTGGTGGTGCACCGTGACCTGCAGGAGCATGACGTTATGGCCTGGGATTTCTGCATGAACTTTGCAAGGGACAACGAGCTGCAACTCAGCGAAGGCAAGCCCGACCCCGAAGCCTGAGCACCTGACGCCCTACACTGGGCGTCATGGAACTTAACCACGAATTCAAGGGTTTTCCCACTGGCCATGCCCCTTTGGCCCTGACCGACGTTGGCTCCCAGGGCTGGCGGGTGCTGAAGGGTGACCTACCCCTGCCGCTGGCGGTGCTCAAACAGTCTGCACTGCAGCACAACCTGGCCTGGATGCGCGACTTTTGCGCCCAGCGTGGGCTGGACATCGCACCCCACGGCAAGACCACCATGTCGCCCGAGTTGTATTCGCGGCAGATCGCAGCGGGAGCTTGGGGCATCAGCTTTGCCACGGTGTACCAGGCCGCGTTAGGCGCTAGGCACGGTGTGCCCCGGCTCATCATCGTCAACCAAGTGCTGCAGGCGGCCGATTTGCAGGGCCTGGCCAGCCTGTTGCAGACCTATCCCGGCTTGCAGACCTTCTTTTTGGTGGATTCACTGGCCCAGGTGGACGCCATCGAGGACTGGCATCGGCAACATGGTAGGGGCGTGGTGTTTGCCGTGTTGTTGGAGCACGGGCTGGCGGGCAAGCGTACCGGCTGCCGCACCCGCGAACAGGCCCTGATACTGGCCCGCCGGGTCAAGGCCAGCCCCGCCCTGCGTTTGGCCGGCATCGAGTGTTACGAAGGATCACTGGCCAGCTGCCGCCACGAGGAAGACCGCGCTGGCGTGGCTGCTGTGATGGCCCGGCTGCAGGAAACCGCCGCCGACTGCGAGCGCGAAGACCTGTTTGAGTGCGACGAGGTGTTGCTGACCGCCGGCGGCTCGGCCATTTTTGACCTGGTGGCCGAGCATTTGCAACCGCACCTGAAGCGCCCGGCACGTGGCGTGTTGCGCTCGGGCTGCTACATGACGCACGACCACCTGCAGTACCGCCGCCATATGCAGTGCGTGGGC
>CAXNFT010000230.1:0-4079 GCA_964201255.1 Rhodoferax sp. | reverse complement strand
TCGCCATCATGAAAGGTGACACCGGGGCGGATTTTCATCGTCAGTGCCTTGCTGTCAGCTGACCACTCATAGCTTTGCGCCAGCTGGGGCACGATGGCCAGCTTCTCGTCCACGTCGACCAATTTGTCGCACAGCGCCGAGAACACCAGTCGGCCGACAAAGGTGCGGGCCAGGGTCGGGTCCAGCACATCGGGGTCTTCGGCCAAGCCCACGCGCAGGGTCTGGCCATGGGCCAGGCCGACCAGCAGCAAGGCTGCCGTGGCCAGGGATTTTTTGATCATGTCGGTTTCCTTCTCAGTTGATAAAAGCGGATTGCAGGCGTTGCAGCCTGATGTTAGGCGGACTGCTGCCCATTGGCGGCGGGGGCTCGATGTCGCGCCAGAAATGGCAGGCCACAGCATGCTGGTCCGGCCCGGTCAGGGGCGGCGGCTCTTGCGAGCAACGGCTTTGGGCATGGCGGCAGCGGGTGTGAAACGGGCAGCCCGGCGGCGGGTTGGCAGGGCTGGGCACATCGCCGACCAGCAGGATGCGCTGGCGCTGGCTACCGGGCTGCGGCAGAGGAATGGCCGACAGCAGGGCCTGAGTGTAGGGATGGCGTGGCTGGGCAAACAGCGTGTCCTTGGTGGCGTATTCCACCACCCGGCCCAGGTACATCACGGCGATGTGGCTGGCAATGTGTTTGACCACCGCCAAGTCATGGGCGATGAAGATATAGGCCAGCCCAAGCCTTTGCTGCAAGTCCTGAAGCAGGTTCACCACCTGGGCCTGCACTGAAACATCCAACGCGGATACCGCCTCGTCACAAACGATCAGCTTGGGCTCGACCGCCAACGCGCGGGCAATACCGATCCGCTGGCGCTGGCCGCCCGAAAACTCATGCGGGTAGCGCCCGGCGTGCTCAGGCGCCAGGCCCACCGTCTGCAGCAACTCGGCCACCCGCTGGGCGTGCCGGCCGCCATGCAGGCCATGCAGGCGCAGCGGCTCGGTCAGGATCTGGCCCACCGTCATGCGCGGGTTGAGCGAGGAATAGGGGTCCTGGAAGATGATCTGCATTTGCCGACGCTGCGCGCGCAGTGCAGCCGGTGCCAGTCCGCCCAGGTCGGTGCCGGCAAACACCACCCGGCCCTGTGTGGGCTCGATCAGGCGCAGCACCAACCGGCCCAGCGTAGATTTACCGCAGCCTGACTCCCCCACAATGCCCAGCGTCTGCCCGGCTTCGAGGGTCAGATCCACCCCGTCCACCGCCCGTACCGCACCGGTCATGCGGCTGAACAGGCCCCTGCGCATCGGGTAGTGCTTGACCAGACCGCTGACCTGCAGCAGGGGTGAGGTGTTCATGGTGCTTGGGGTGCTCATGCGCTGGCACCTTCAGCCGCTGAGGGCAACAGCGCGTCTACATCCAGCGGCGCCCGCCAGCAGGCGGCCTGATGCTGGCCGCCCAGCGCGCGCAGCGGTGGCTTCTCTTGGGTGCAACGGGGCACTACGAAGGGGCAGCGAGCGGCAAAGTTGCAGCCGACCGGCCGCTCGAACAAGCCCGGTACTTGGCCCTGGATCGCCGCCAGCCGGGTCTGTGGCCCGTCCAGCCGCGGCATGGAGCCGAGCAGGCCCACGGTGTACGGGTGCTGCGGCTGACTGAACAGGGCCGCCACCGGCGCTTGCTCGACGATGCGCCCTGCATACATCACCGCCACCTCGTCGGCCACTTCGGCCACCACGCCGAGGTCGTGCGTGATCAGCATCACCGCGGTGCCACTGTCTTGCTGCAGGCTCTTCATCAGTTCCAGAATCTGTGCCTGGATGGTCACGTCGAGCACTGTGGTGGGCTCATCGGCAATCAGTAACCTGGGCGAATTGGCCAGGGCCATGGCAATCATGACGCGCTGGCGCATGCCGCCGGAGAGCTTGTGGGGGTGTTCATGAAAGCGCTGCGCCGGCGCCGGGATGCGAACCCGTTCCAGCATGGCCATCGCCATCGCCTCGGCCTCTTGGCGTCCGATCGGGCGGTGCCGCAAAAGCACCTCGACGATCTGCTCGCCGACCGTGAAGACCGGATTCAGCGAGCTCATCGGCTCCTGGAAAATCATGGCGAGGGCATTGCCGCGCAGGGCTTGCATGTCGGCCGGGGCCAGCCCGAGCAGCTCGCGCCCGTCAAACCGGATCGACCCTGCGGACACCCGTCCCGCTGGGCCGACCAGGCCCATGATGGACAGCGAGGTGACGCTTTTGCCGCAGCCCGACTCGCCCACAATAGCCAGGGTTTTGCCAGCCTCGATCGAGAAACTGATGCCGTCGACCGCGGCAAACTCGCCACCGTCGGTAACGAAGCGGGTGCTCAGGTCGGTGACTTCAAGCAGCGCCACGCTCAGGCACGGGCACGCCAAGCCGCATGGAATTGATCAATATGGGCCTCGATGCGGCTGCGCTCCAGCTCACCGGCAGGCCGCTCGCGCGTCGCCAAGCAGGCAATAAAGGGCTGAAAACGCTCCAGACTCTTGTCATGCAGGCGTTGCAACTCGTCCAAGGGCTCGGCGTGATCGTCTACCCGCAGGTCCAGCTCAGGGTAATCCTGGTGGCCCTGGATGCGCAGCGCTGCCGACTGCTTGCCGCGCTTGTCGCCACCAGTCGCCTCGCCGGCTCGCATGGCGCTGATGAGGCGTAGCGCCAGTGGCTGCCCGGCGCTGGCGGCAAAGGCCTCAGCCGTCGCCTCGATGACGCGGGGCCCGACCAGCATGTTGCCGGCCACACTGACATCGTCCTGCAGCACGTGGCCGCACCAGTCAACACAGGCACTGCCGGTGTGGGCCGCGCCCGGGCCTCGGGCCGGCAGCACATGGAATTGCCGCTGGGCCTGGCCGGCGTCGGCGTCGGTGAGCGCGCTCAGCACCGTCTGGGCCGAGAGGCCTTGCGCCAGCAGCGCTAACCCTTGCGGGCCGTAGAGTGGGTTCATCAGGGCCTGGGTTGCGATCGCTCCCACGCCGGCCCGGCTGTGGATGCACAGTGAGCCGACTGAGAAAAACCGGCTGGCAATGGCGATGCCAAAGCGCCCGTCAGGTTCGCGGGCCAGGATAGACCAGGTCATGCTGTGGCCGTCCGTGACAGGTGTTGCGGGCGGGTCATGAGCGTGGTGCAGAGCAGGATTTAAGGCATCGTCAGAATGCTACCATCGAGCGGCTATGTTGAACCTTGATGCTTCCCATTACCCGTACGCCTCCCGCCGTACGGTGGTTTATGCCAATCGCGGCATGGTCGCCACCTCGCAACCGCTGGCCGCACAGGCCGGCTTGGCTGTATTGCAGGCCGGCGGCAATGCCATTGATGCCGCCATTGCCACCGCGGCCGCCCTGACTGTGGTGGAGCCCACCGCTAACGGCATCGGCGGTGACTCTTTTGCGCTGGTTTGGCATGGCGGCAAGCTGCACGGCCTGAACGCCAGCGGTCCAGCGCCGAGCAGCCTCACCCTGGACCACATGACCGGTCTGGGTCACACCAGCATGCCTAAGTACGGACCACTGCCGGTCACCGTGCCTGGAGCTCCGGCAGCCTGGGCGGCGCTGGCCAGCCGCTTCGGGCGCCTCCCCTTGACCACTTCGATGGCCCGTGCGGTCGAGTTGGCCCGCGAAGGTTTTCCAGTCTCGCCCACGGTGGCATGTGCCTGGCAGCAAGCCACCCGGCTGTTTCGCGAAGAGTTCAAGGCCCCGTATTTCAAACCCTGGTTTGACACTTTTGCGCCTGAGCGTGCGCCGCAAGCCGGCGAAATCTGGCGCTCGGCAGGCCATGCTGACACGCTGCAAGACATTGCCCAAACCGGCGCTGCCAGTTTTTACCGTGGTGCGCTGGCCGAGAAGATCGCCGCCTGCGTGCAATCCGCGGGTGGCCAGTTGACGCTGGACGACCTGGCCGCCTACCAGGTGGACTGGTGCCAGCCCATCGGCGTCAACTACCGCGGCTACGACGTCTGGGAGATTCCGCCCAACGGACACGGTCTCGTGGCGCTGATTGCGCTCAACATTCTTAAGGGTTTTGATTTCCAGGAGCGCGACACGCTGCTGACGCACCACCGTCAAATTGAAGCGATCAAG
>CAXNFT010000229.1:0-4089 GCA_964201255.1 Rhodoferax sp. | reverse complement strand
TACCCATGTTTCACGTCAACGCTTGGGGCTTGCCGTATTCGGCCGCCATGACCGGCGCCAAGTTGGTGTTCCCCGGCCCGGCAATGGACGGCAAGTCGATTTTCGAGCTGATCGAGACCGAAAAAGTCTCATTCGCCGCGGGCGTGCCGACCGTCTGGCAGATGATGCTAGGGCATATGCAAGCCGGTGGACTGCGTTTTTCGACCCTGAAGCGCACCGTGATTGGTGGCTCGGCCTGCCCGCCGGCCATGATCACCGCCTTCAATGACGACTATGGCGTCGAAGTGCTGCACGCTTGGGGCATGACCGAAATGTCGCCCCTGGGCACGGTCTGCACCCTCAAAAACAAGCACCTGGACCTGGACCCCCAGGACAAGATGAAGGTCCGGCTCAAGCAGGGTCGGGGTATTTTCGGCGTGGACATGAAGATCGTGGACCCCGAAGGCCAGGAGCTGCCCTGGGACGGCAAGGCCTTTGGCGACCTGTTGGTGCGCGGGCCGTGGATCATCAGCGCCTACTTCAAGGGCGAGGGCGGCAGCCCCTTGGTGGACGGCTGGTTCCCTACGGGCGACGTGGCCACCATCGACCCCGATGGCTACATGCAGATCACCGACCGCAGCAAAGACGTGATCAAGTCGGGTGGCGAGTGGATCAGCTCCATCGATGTTGAAAACATTGCCATGGCGCATCCCGCTGTGGCCATGGCGGCCTGCGTCGGTATGAAGCACCCCAAGTGGGACGAGCGGCCCATCATTGCGGTGGTCAAGAAGCCAGGTGCAGCGGTCAGCCGTGAAGAACTGATAGCGTTCTACGAGGGCAAGACCGCCAAGTGGCAGATCCCGGACGACGTGGTATTTCTGGATGCCATCCCCTTGGGCGGCACTGGAAAGATGCAAAAAACCAAGCTGCGCGAGGTGCTGAAGGATTACCGTCTGCCCGGTCTTTGACCCAGTGTGCGGGCCGGCCCGTCTTGGCCGGCCTATCGCCGAGGTGACTGGCCTAGGGAGAACCCGATGTGCCGTTTTTCACAAAACCTGTAAGCTTTTACCCAATCAATTCAAGGAGGTTTTTCATGATAATTAAATATAAATTCCTGGCGGCAGCGGTTGCGCTGAGTTGCGCTGGCGTAGCGTTGGCGCAAAAGGGCGAGACCGTCAAGATGGTCCGGATCGACCCGCTGACAGGCCTGCTCGGGCCAGTGGGCGTGAGCCAGATGAAGGGCTATCAATTTTTCGCTGAAAAATTCAGCGGGGCCGGCAACCCGGCCGGTGTCAAGTTTGAGATCACCGCGATCGACAACAAGCTCAGCCCGGCCGAGAGCCTGAATGCGCTCAAGGCCGCCATTGACCAGGGCGTGCGCTACATCATCCAGGGCAATGGCTCCTCTGTGGCGCTGGCGTTGACCGACGCGGTGACCAAGCACAACGAGCGCAACCCCGGCAAAGAGGTGATCTACCTGAATGACTCAGCGGTGGACCCTGACCTGACCAACAGCAAGTGCAGCTACTGGCATTTCCGCTTTGACGCAGACACCTCGATGAAGATGGAAGCCATGTCCAGCTTCATGGTTGACCAGAAAGACATCAAGAAGATCTACATCCTGGGTCAGAACTACTCGCACGGTGTGCAGGTTGCCAAGTACACCAAGGAAACCCTGGCCCGCAAGCGCCCAGACATCCAGATCGTCGGCGAAGACCTGCACCCGCTGGCTCAGGTGCGCGACTTTGCGCCCTACATTGCCAAGATCAAGGCCGCAGGCGCTGACACCGTGGTCACCGGCAACTGGGGCTCTGACCTGTCGTTGCTGATCAAGGCCGCCAATGAAAACGGCTATACCGGCAAATTCTTCACCTATTACGCAGGTGTCACCGGCACCCCCACCGCATTGGGCACCAATGGCGGCGGCCGCGTCTACCAGATCGCCTACAACCACTACAACATGGGTGGCCAGATGGACAAGTGGATGAAGGAGTTCAAGACCAAGTACAACGACGACTTCTACACCGGCTCCACCATCCGCATCTACGAGATGTTAGGCGCGGCCATCGCCAAGGCCAAGTCGACGGACCCCGTCAAGGTGGCTGCGGCCATGGAAGGCTTGCGGGTCAAAAGCTTTAATGGCGAGGTGGAAATGCGCAAGTTCGACCACCAACTGCAGCAGCCGCTTTACATGACGGTCTGGCAAAAGACCGATAAAAAGTACCCCTACAGCCCAGAGAACACCGGCATGACCTTGGTGCCACTCAAGGAGTACCCCAACTATGTGTCTAGCACGCCGACCAGCTGCCAGATGAAGCGTCCCTGATCCGGGATTGCGTCATACAGAGCCCGTGGCGGCACGCCGTAACGGGCTCTTTTTGGTTTTTGCGCTGATACAGGACAGGCGACATGGAGTTTTTCATCATCTCGACGCTCAATGGCGTCAGCTATGGATTGCTGCTGTTTATGCTGAGTTCGGGGCTGACCCTGATCTTCAGCATGATGGGCGTGCTCAACTTCGCCCATGCCAGCTTTTACATGCTAGGCGCTTATGTGGGCTACACGGTGTCGCGCTGGGTCGGGTTCTGGCCGGCGCTGGTGCTGGCGCCTCTTGTGGTGGGTGCGCTCGGCGCGCTGTTTGAACGGTTTTGCCTGCGCCGGGTGCACAAATTCGGCCATGTGCCTGAACTGCTGATCACTTTTGGGCTGACCTACGTAGTGCTGGAATTGGTGCAGCTGATCTGGGGCCGCATTGCGCTCGACTTCAAGCCACCGGAAACCTTGCAAGGCCCGGCCTTCACCCTGATCAACCACTCGGCCAACGGCCTGCGACTGGTCTTGGGCGCAGCGCCTGCCGAGTGGTGCAGCGCCACCGACACCGCGATCAGGGTGGTGTGCTCACCGTTTCCAGCCACCCGTGGCTTCATGATGCTGGTGGCACTGACCATGCTGGTGGCCATCTGGCTGCTGCTGACCCGCACCCGGGTCGGGCTGGTGATTCAGGCGGCACTCACGCACCCGGACGCGGTGGAGGCACTGGGCCACAATGTTCCGCGGGTCTTCATGCTGGTGTTTGGCGCCGGGGCGGCGCTGGCCGGCCTGGCCGGCGTGATTGGCGGCAGCACCTTTTTGACTGAGCCGTCGATGGCGGCTACGGTGGGTTCCATCATTTTTGTGGTGGTGGTGGTGGGGGGTATGGGCTCGTTGTCGGGGGCCTTTGTTGCCTCTTTGTTGATTGGCACGGTGCAGACCTTTGCGGTCGCCTTTGACTACTCGCTGCTGACCCTGCTGCAGCAACTGAACCTGCCCATCAACGCGGCGTTGCGCGACAACTCGCTGGCCCGGTTGACCATTGCCCAGGTGGCTCCCATCCTGCCCTACCTGTTTCTGGTCCTGATCCTGATCTTCAGGCCCCGTGGCCTGCTTGGACGCCGCGAGGGTTGATGATGTCACGCCTGTCTGTCCGTATGGGCTCTCCCTGGGTCTGGTCCCTGTTTGCCGTGGTGATGCTGGTGGCGCCACAGGTGTTCACCAGCGGTCTGTCGGTGACCATGCTGTCGCAGATGGGCATCGCCATCATTGCCTGCCTGTCGTACAACATGCTGCTGGGCCAAGGCGGCATGCTCAGCTTTGGCCATGCGGTATACACCGGTCTGGGCTCGTTTGTGGCGATCCATGCTTTAAACAGTTACGGTGGCGGGGCACTGCCGGTGTCGCTGGTGCCACTGGTCGGCGGCTTTGCCGGCATGGGTTTTGCCGTGTTGTTTGGCTATGTCACCACGCGCAAGTCGGGCACCACGTTTGCCATGATCACGCTGGGTCTGGCTGAACTGGTGTTTGCCATGTCGCTGATGATTCCTGAATTTTTCGGGGGGGAGGGCGGCGTGTCGGGTAACCGGGTGATGGGTCGACCCGTGCTGGGCATCACTTTCGGTCCGGCCACTCAGGTGTATTACCTGATTGCCGCCTACACCCTGGTGTCCATGATCCTGATGTACGCTTTTACCCAGACGCCCTTGGGCCGCATGCTCAATGCCGTGCGCGACAACCCGGAGCGGGTGGAATTCATTGGCTACAACCCGCAGCGGGTGCGCTACACCGCCTTCATCA
>CAXNFT010000228.1:0-4131 GCA_964201255.1 Rhodoferax sp. | reverse complement strand
GCCGGCACTTCGACGTTGTCGAACCAGACCTCGTTCACCTCGGCTTCGCCGTCGAGCAGCACGATGGGCCGCACCGTGACGCCGGGTGATTTCATGTCGATCAGCAGAAAGCTGATGCCGGTCTGCGGTTTGCCTTCGCTGCTGGTGCGAACCAGGCAAAAAATCCATTCGCCGTACTGGCCCAGCGTGGTCCAGGTCTTCTGGCCGTTGACGATGAAGGTGTCGCCACGGCGTTCAGCCCGGGTTTTGAGCGAGGCCAGGTCGGAGCCGGAGCCGGGTTCGCTGTAGCCCTGGCTCCACCAGACATCACCACTGGCGATGCCGGGCAAAAAGCGCTGCTGCTGCTCGGCATTGCCAAAGGCCATGATCACAGGCGCCACCATCACCGGGCCAAACGGCACCACGCGCGGCGCCCCGGCCAGCGCACACTCTTCTTCAAACAGATGTTTCTGGATTGAGTTCCAGCCCGGGCCGCCAAATTCCTTGGGCCATGCGTGTCCGAGCCAGCCTTTTTTGCCCAAAATTTTGGCCCAGTGCTGCATGTCGTCGCGGGTCAGACGCAGGGCGTTGTGCACCTTGTGCGAGATGTCAGCGGGCAGTTGATCGCGCACCCAGGCGCGGATGTCCTCGCGGAACTGCTGTTCCTCTGTTGTGAAAGCCAAATCCATATAGGGTCTCCCTTTAGTTCCTGCCGTCAGTGCAGTTTTTAGCACGACCGTGCGATTATGGCTGTCCAGGCGGTGACAAACCCAGTTCGCCCAGCAGGTGTTTCACTTGCGCCTACAAGTGAGCGACCTCAGCTTCGAGCCGATCCAGCCTTGCTTGGGTGCTTGCGTCACCACCATCGCGGCCTGAGTTTTGGCCTGACGTTCCGCTGGCCTGGGCTGCTGGCATTCCGCACAGCAGGTGGGCCCAGCGCTGCTCCCGCGCCCCGGGGGCTCGCGGCAGCTTAACCACCAACGGGCCGCCCTTGTCATCGCTGCGGTCCTGCATTTCTTCCAGAAAACCTTCGACAGACGACACATCGGCAAACCGGTACCAGCGCTCGCTGGTGAGTCGCAACTCGGCAGCGGTTTGCGGGCCGCGCAGCATCAACAGCCCCAGGAGCACCGCCGATTGCTCCGGCACGCCAATCCCGCGCTGGGCGTTGTGTTCAAAGCGCGCTGTGCGCCCGCCGCTGCTCTCGCGCACCAAACCGGCAGTCTTGAGGCTGTCGATGGCGGCGGCAATGTCGGCCTCGCTGAGGTCCATCAGCGGCTCACGGCTGCTTTTTTGGTTGCAGCCCAACAGCAGCGTGTTGAGGGTGAGCGGGTAGCTGTCGGGTACCGTGCGGGTTTTTTCCATCAGCGTGGCCAGCACGCGGGCTTCGGCCGCCGACAGGGGCGTGGTGGCAGGGGTCAGGGTCATAATTCAGGCAGGTATGAGAAACATCGTGATTTTGATCTCGGGCGGCGGCTCCAACATGGCTGCCATCGCTCGCGCCGCGCAGCGTGACAACTGGGCGGGCCATTATGGGGCTGAGGTCGCGGCCGTGATCAGCAACCGGGCCGAAGCCGGTGGCCTGGCTTTGGCGCGTGAGCAGGGTATTGCCACCCAGGTGTTGGCCCATGGCAGCTACGCCAACCGCGAGGCTTTTGATGCCGTATTGGGTCAGGCCATCGACCGGTACGACGGGCCTGACCAGCCAGCCCTGGTGGTGTTGGCCGGCTTCATGCGCATCCTGACGCCCGCATTTGTAGCCCGCTACGCCGGGCGCCTGCTCAACATCCACCCCTCGCTGTTGCCGGCCTTTCCGGGTTTACACACCCACCAGCGGGCTCTGGACGCTGGCTGCAAGTTCGCGGGCGCCACGGTGCACCAGGTCACCGCCGAGTTGGACCACGGCCCGATTCTGGCGCAGGCGGTGGTGCCGGTGCTGGCCGGTGACGATGCTGACAGCCTGGCCGCGCGGGTGCTGACGCAGGAGCACCTGATTTACCCGAGGGCGATTGCTGGTCTGCTATCGAATAAATAGCTATAACCCTATATAGGACAAGGCCTAGGGCTGTTTTTCATCTGAAATCAGGCGAAAACGCGGCTGCCACAGGCCGTCGATCTCAAGCTCTTCGTTGAACATGGCTGCAGGCCGCACCCAGAGACCCTGGTCGCCGTAAAGGGCTCGGTAAAGCGTCATCGGCTCCAGGGTTTCGCTGTGGCGGACGGTGTCAACCACCTCATAGAGGCCACCTTTGTAATGCCGGTAGCGGCCGGGGCGGGTGGCGACGAGTGGCAGCAGTGCTTCGAGTGCAAGTTCGCTCATGGGACAATCCAAAGCTATGCATCCTAAAGCCTTGCTCGACGCCTGTTCAGACCTTGTCGCGCTGACCCTTCGGTTTGACCACCCGGCCGACGCCACGGTGTCGCGTTTTTTCCGTGAGCACCGCGGTTTGGGGCCACGCGAGCGGGCCACGCTGGCAGAAACGGTGTACACCGTGTTGCGCAAAAAGCTGTTGTTTGACCACTTTGCCCCCTCGGGCAGCGGCCCCAAGGAGCGTCGGCTGGCGATTTTGGGGTTTTATGGGCCGAGTGATTTTCTGCGCAGTGCCCTGAGCGATCAAGAAAAACGCTGGCTCGACCAGTGCGAGCAGGTCAAACCCGCTGATTTGATGGAACGCCACCGGCATAACCTGCCAGAGTGGCTGGTGCAGCCCTTGAAGGATCAGCTGGGGGCAGAATTCTGGCCCCTGGTCGAGAGCCTGAACTTGGGCGCTGGACTCGATTTACGTGTCAATGCCTTCAAGGCCAAGCGCACCGAAGTGCAGAAAGCCCTGGCCCAGGCGGGCATCAAGGCCCTGCCCACACCGTTTTCGCCTTGGGGCCTTCGCATTGCCGGCAAGCCGCCATTGAACAAGCTCGATGCCTTCGTGCAAGGCCTGTTCGAGGTGCAAGACGAGGGCTCGCAGCTGCTGGCGCAACTTGTGGATGCCAAGCGTGGCGAGATGGTGGTAGATTTTTGTGCTGGTGCCGGGGGCAAAACCCTGGCCCTGGGCGCTGCCATGCGCAGCACCGGGCGGCTCTATGCCTTCGATACCTCGGCGCACCGGCTTGATGCGCTCAAGCCCCGACTGGCCCGCAGTGGCCTGTCCAATGTGCACCCGGCGGCCATCGCCCACGAGCGGGATGACCGCATCAAGCGCTTGGCGGGCAAGATTGACCGGGTGCTGGTCGATGCACCCTGCTCCGGGCTGGGCACCTTGCGGCGCAACCCAGACCTAAAATGGCGGCAGACGCTACAAGCGGTGCAGGAAATGGCGCTCAAACAGACCGCTATTTTGCAAAGCGCGGCGCGGTTGCTCAAACCAGGTGGCCGCCTTGTCTATGCCACCTGCAGCCTGCTGCCGCAAGAGAACGAGGCGATTGCCGAGGCCTTCACTGCCGCTCACCCCGACTTCGCCATGCTCGAGTCTGGCGAACTGCTGGCAGCGCAGAAAGTGGAGGGCGCTGCCGGTTTGTGCCACGGGGGTGAGGGCGGCCAACGCTACCTGCGCCTGTGGCCGCACCGGCACCAGACCGATGGTTTTTTTGCAGCCGTTTGGCAACGCCAATGGACCGCCAACCACTGAGCACCGAGGCCAAGGGCATATTGGCGGTCTTCGTGGGCCGAATTGCCCTGTATGCAGCACTGATCCACGTGGTGTATGTGCTGTTTTTTTGGGCAGTTGGCGCAACCCTGTTGGTTTGGGTGAACCTGGGCAGCCTGCTTGTTTTTGTCGCGGTGCGGCGCTTGTTGCACATGCGGCGTCTGCGCCTGGCTGTGACCCTGTTTTGGCTGGAGGTCTTGCCCCATGTGGCTTTTGGCACACTGACCTTGGGCTGGGACAGTGGCTACCACTATGCGCTGCTGATGTTTGTGCCCTTTGTCGCCTTAACCGGTTCGCGACGCCAGGTGCATGGGTTTACCGGTTTATTGCTGCTGTTGCTGCTGGCGCTGGAAGTGCTGCAGCGTGAATTCGGGCCACTCGCCCCGATTCCCGAAGCCTATCTGTTGCTCCTAAACTGGTTCAACTTGGCGATCTTCGTGGTGGCTTTGTCCGTGCTCACCACCCTGTACCGTCGAAAAATCGCCGACGCAGAGCAGCGCCTGCGCACGCT
>CAXNFT010000227.1:0-4138 GCA_964201255.1 Rhodoferax sp. | reverse complement strand
TCCAGCGTGCTGGCGGCCATGGCGCGGACATGCTCCACGGTGCGCTGTGCGCCCACCTTGACCGCCGAGCCACCCACAAAGATCGAGCGCGAGCCGGCGCTGCCAAACCCCTCACCCAGGTCGGTGTCGCCCAACACCACCCGCACTTGATCAAGCGGCACGTCAAACACGTCCACCACCAACTGCGCGAGCGAGGTCGCAATGCCCTGCCCCATGCCATTCACGGCAGAAAAGACTTCAATGACACCACCTGCCAGTACCGTGACTGTCATGCGCTCCTCAAAGACATTGCCACCGGTCCACTCCAAAAAGGTGGCAATGCCCTGGCCGCGCCATTTGCCGTTCCGCGTCGACTCGGCCTCGCGAGCGGCAAAACCGTCCCAGTCGGCCAGTGCCAGACCCTGGTCCAGCACGTGCTCAAAGCGGCCACTGTCATACACCTGTGCCATCGGGTTCTTGTAGGGCATCTGTTCGGGGCGAATCATGTTGTGCCGACGCAGCGCAATGCGGTCGATACCGGTCTGGCGCGCCGCCTCATCCATCAGGCGTTCCATGATGTAAATGGCCTCAGGCCGACCGGCACCCCGGTACGCGCCCACAGACGCAGTGTTGGTGAGCACCGCCTTGAAGTAAAAATCAACGGTCTGGATGTCATAAACGCTGGTTTGCACCCAGGGACCAATCAGCATTTGGATGGCCACGCCGGTGCCCGTGGCATAAGCGCCGACATTGGCCAAAGTGTGCACACGCAGGGCCAGAATACGGCCGTCAGCCGCCAAGGCCAACTCCGCCTTGGTGTCGATATCACGGCCAGGGGCGCCGCTAAGAAACTCTTCACTGCGTTCGGCGATCCATTTCACTGGGCGTTTGAGCGTCCAGGCACACCAGGCGGTCACCGCATCTTCGGGGTGGATGCCGCCTTTCATGCCAAAGCCGCCGCCCACATCGCCCACCGTCACACGCACCTGGTCGCGAGACAGGCCCAGTACATCCTTGCACAGTGAGGTCTTGATGCCCGAGGGCATCTGGGTGCTCATGCGCAACACCAGTCGGCCATCGCTCGGGTCGACCAGTGCCAGAACGGATCGCGGCTCCAGGGTCAGCGCCGCCAGGCGCTGGTTGCTGAGCGTGAGGGCCACCACATGGTCAGCACCGGCAAATGCCCGGGCGGTCGCGTCGGCATCACCGTGGCGCATTTCAGCAGAAATATTGTCAGGCGCCTCGTCGCACACCACCGGCGCGCCGGCGGCCACCGCTTGGTGCAGGTCCACCACCATCGGCAGTTCATCGTAGTCGACCATCACCGCTTCGGCGGCGTCCCGCGCCTGCTCCAGCGTGTTGGCGAGCACCACTGCCACTGCCTCGCCAACGTAGCGCACCCGCTCGAATGCCAGCGGCCGGCGCAAAGGGGTCACGCTGGGCGCGCCGCCGGCACGCTTGAACGCCGCAGGGCCTGGGATAGGTTTGACCCCAGCAGCCACCAGATCGGCGCCGTCAAAAACGGCCACCACCCCTGGCATGGCCAGAGCGGCCGACTTGTCAATACTCAGAATGCGGGCATGAGGGTAAACCGACCTGACAAAACACAGGCGCAGGTGATCTGTGTAGTTAGGGTCATCCGTAATGTCGTCGGTGAATCGACCCTGACCCCTGAGCAGTTTGTCGTCTTCGATGCGGAGCACCGCGTGGCCACTGCCAAAACGGGCGTTATTGCTATCCATATCGCTGTCCCTAAGCTAATTGGGGTGTGCGCAGGCAGACCCTCCTGATGATTCTAATGAAGCCGACGGCGAGGCCATCGGCAATGCGATGAAGCTACACGAGCTTGAGGGCGCCAGTCGCATTTTGAAGCAGCTTGCCCTCCGCCAGTAGCTTGCGAATGGCAGCATTGATGGAGCCCTTGGGCAGGCCCGCGCTGAGCGCGAGCCTGGAGCGGTTGAGCTTGACAAAGTCCTGGGTCGTCAGCACCTGCTGCAGTTGATTCAGTAATTTGGCAGCATTGCCGGCCAAAACAGGCGCCCTCTTGCTGCGGCGCGGCGCCTTTTTGACGCGAACGTCGGTCGCATCAAGCGCCAGAATCAGTTCGGGATGTTCGGTCGCCCTGGCGCGTGGCCCGGATGATGGCCCAGCCAGCGCCTGCAGCCGAGCCAAACCCAAAGGCTTGCTGTCCTTGTTCAGGTTGCTGGCCAGTTCATAGACCTGCTTGAGTTCACTTTCAATTCGGGCCAAGGCCTGACTCAATCGAGCGACCGACTTCCAGTCTTCGAACAGGCTGTCATTGGCAAGATCGAACGGGTTGGCCTGCATCGCGCTGTTCACGCGTTGAGCATAGGTCTGGGCCACGGCCTTAAGTTGCTCATCGGCGACAAATACGGCGGCGCCAGCGGCCTGAATGGCAGCGAGCGCTTGGGTGGAAATTGGCATGGTGGTTCGTGATTGGAGTGAGCGGTCAGACGAGTTCCAAGGCAGCAGCGCAATGGCTTAGCTCGGATGGCGCAGTGTATCGGAGCGCGCTCGGCACCAGGGTTTGCGTCACTTGGCCGCAGTGTCTACGGCTTTTTTAAGATCCCGGTATTCCTCGCAAGAGAACCGACACAGCTTGTCGAGCGCGCCGAGATGCTGCCGGGCCTTGTCCATTTGCCCCAGTTGGAGGTAAGCCATGCCGATGTATTCATGGGCGCCACGGTGGTCGGGGTCAAGGTTCAGTGCCGTCTTGTAAGCCACCAAGGCCTCATCGAGTCGCTTCAGGTTACGGTAACTGTAGCCAAGCAGATTAAAGCCGTCGGCACTCTTGGGCTTGGTCACCACATAAGGCTCCAGCACGACGACCGCACCCGGCCAGTTTTTTTGACTTATCAGAGCGCGTGCACGCTGCAATTCGGCGTCGACCGGTGTTGCCGGCGGCGTGTCTGCACTTTGGGCTTGGTTAGCGAGGGCCATCAGCGCCGCCAAGAGAATCGATTTCAACATGATTATTCCTTGATAAAAGTGATGCTAGACCCCGTCTTTATTGGGTTTGTAGCTATACTAAATATAGCAAAATCCATGGGCAGAGTGCCAATAAATTTTGCGCCTGGGCGGTCAACCCCGGTAGGTTTTGCGTCGATTCAGCCTTTGCCCGCCAGCAAGGCCGCAAGATCACCGATTCATGCGGCAGAATCGGCGGCTTGACCCCACTCGGCTGGCCGGCTCTAACGACCGCTGCATCACCTGGAGTTCCTTTGCTCTGTCTTGTGTCATGACAGTCCGGCCACGTGCCCTCAGCGGCGCGGCATTTGCCACCCTGCTGCTGATCGCTCTGATGATGGGCGCCAACCATGTGGCCGCGCGCCTGGCTTTCAACCATGGGGTGGACGTCGCTACCGCCGCGGCTTTTCGGAGCATGACCACGGCGCTGGTGGTCACGGCCTTGGTGCTGATACAGGGCGTCTCGCTGCGCCTGACTCACCGGCACCGCCGCTTTTTGCCACTGATCGGCCTGTTGATCGGGGTGCAGGGCCTGTGTCTTTACTCTGCCGTGGCCCGCCTGCCGGTGGCGCTCGCGCTGCTCGCATTCAACAGTTACCCCTTATGGGCAGCGGTCTGGGACAGGTTGCTCTACCGGCGCCAGCCAGAGCGCGCTGTCCTGCTGGCCATGCCTGTCATCCTGGTGGGGCTGGCCATGGCGCTTGATGTTTTTGGTGCGGCCTCGGGCTTGGGTGCGGCTGGTCAATGGGGGCAAATTGGCAGTGGCGTTGCATTTGCGTTGGCCGCCTCTGCAACCTTTGGCCTGGCCATGATCCTGACACAGCACGAAGCCGGTGACCTTGATGGCCGGCTGCGCACCGCCTCGACCATGGCCATGGCAGGCCTGGTCGCCCTGACGACCGTGGGCATTCAAGGCGGCTTTCATTTCCCTGTGGCCACGCCAGGTTGGTGGGGCCTGGCTGCGCTCACTTTTCTGTACGGCACGGCCTTTACCATCATGTTCACGGTACTGCCAAAGCTGGGGGTGGCCGGCAATTCGGCGATCATGAACGTTGAACCAGTCTTTGCCCTGATCCTGGCCTGGCTGATTTTGGGCCAGACCATTGCACCCCTGCAGGTGGCCGGCGCGCTGCTGGTCGTGGGCACGGTGATGGTCCTCGGCCTGCGCCGA
>CAXNFT010000226.1:0-4147 GCA_964201255.1 Rhodoferax sp. | reverse complement strand
TCAGACAGCACGCGCTTGAGCAGCGTGGTTTTGCCAGAGCCGAGGAAACCGGTGAGTATGGTGGCGGGAATGAGTGACATGGCAATCCTGGGTGGGCTAAGAAGTCCTGGATTCCCGCCTACGCGGGAATGACGAGGGAGGGCGGGAATGACGAGGGAGGGCGGGAATCTACGAGGTCCTGGATTCCCGCCTACGCGGGAATGACGAGAAAGGGCGGTAATGACGAGTAAGCGCTGATAAAGCCGTTGAGTTTAGCGGGGAATTTGAGGGTGCTCAGCGACGCATCACGACCAGGCCCTTCAAGTACTCTCCTTCTGGGAAATTGAGGGTCATGGGGTGATCCGGGGCGCCGCCCAGGCGTTCGGTGATGAAGCCGTCAACGCCGGCGTCGCTGCCGGCCGACGCCACGATCTTGTGAAACAGGTCGGCGCTGATGCCGCCCGAGCAGGAGTAGGTGAACAGCACGCCGTGGGGCGCCAGCAGCTTGAAGGCCAGCCGGTTGATGTCTTTGTAGGCGCGCGCGGCGCGCTCGGCGTGGGCCACCGTGGGGGCAAACTTGGGCGGGTCGAGCACGATCGCATCAAAGCGCTGGCCCTCGCGCTCAAACTGGCGCAAGGAAGCGTTGACATCTGCATCCAAAAAACTGGCCCGCTGGGCATCAAAACCGTTCAAGGTGACATTGGCCACGGCCTGCGCAAGTGCCGGCCCTGAGGAATCGATCGAGGTCACATGGCCAGCGCCGCCGTTCAGGGCCGCCACCGTGAAGCCCCCGGTGTAGCAAAAACAATTGAGCACGCGCTCAAAGCCAAGTCGGCGGGTATCGTCGGCAAACTTGCGCCGGCTGTCGCGCTGGTCCAGGTAAAACCCGGTCTTGTGACCCGTGGCGATGTTGAGCGCCAAATGCCAGTCATGCTCGCGCAAGACCAACTCGACCGGCGGCTCTGGGGCGCCCACCGGTCCGGCGCCGCGCAGCCAGCCGGTCACTTCGGGCAGGCCTTCCAAGGCCCGGCTGCTGGCATCTGAGCGCTCGTACAGCAGACTCAGCCCGGTGGCCGCCAGCAGGGCATCCACCAGCACCGCTTTCCAGCGCTCGGCACCGCTGGAAAGAAACTGCGCCACCAAGGTGTCGCCATAGCGGTCCACGATCAGGCCGGGCAGCCCGTCCGACTCCCCATGGACCAGCCGACAGGCGTCACTATTTATGTCAAATCGGGCTCTAGCCCTTATGGATGCTGATATTGTTGCTATAAAAAATGAAGCATCGATGCGCTGCGCTTGGTCAAAACTCCAGACCCGGGCGCGAATTTTGGAGGTCGGGCTGAACGCCGCCCAGGCCAGAAACTCCCCCGCATCCGATTCCACCCGGACCGTCTCGCCGGCTTCCGCCCCGCCACGGGCGATGGCCGATTCAAAAATCCAGGGGTGGCGGCGCAGCAGAGAGCGCTCCTTGCCAGGGCGCAGACGAATGGTTTTCATGGGCCTATTGTCGCGGCCGATGCCGGCCATAAGGCGGGCTTGACAATCCCTGAGACGCTGACGCGCTAATCCTCTTCCTGAAAGGCCACTGCATTGAGCATGGCAGCGAAGTGATTGAGCAGTAGTGCTCTAAGGTGCCACCAGACCGAACTCACCCAAGATGCCCTGGGTGGGATAGGTACCAGCGGTGCGCGCTTCTTTCAACTACTCGCGCAATCTGATTACGCTCAATAAGCTTTGCCGAGTCGTGGTTTTTACGAACACAAAGTGCCTAGTCGGTCTGGATGCCGCTTCGCAAACTGCGCCGTAGATTCACAAACTTAGCGCAACATCATTGTCAACACAGCACCCAGGATCAAGACGACAAGAAATACCAATATCCATTGAATTACTTTCAACCTTCGATTTGCTTCATACAAGCCTCGCAAAGCTGATTTTGCAATGGCGTTTGTAGAAACCGTTTCTTGTCTTGTGAAGGCAAGCAATCGGTCTCGTATTGAATCATCAAATTCAACATCATCAATCCATCCTGCATCGTAAGCCCCAAACTTATTCAGAAGTAGTTTCAATGAGTTACCGCCTAAATGGTCATGCGATGCAATTTCAAATGAAAATCTATCCTTTCCATGAAGGCCACGGAGGAGCCCAACCATTTGGTCGTATTCAATTTGTGCTAGCTGGGCGGGAGAAACTTCATCGGATGGATTGGCCATAGGTGTCTTCTCCTTCTAATTCATATACATTTCACGACCGCCAATTGGGAGTCGCCTAGCGAAGCTGTAAAAAATGTCCGAGACTGAATGAATGCAACGATTTCGAGGGCGCGTTTACCCTGCCCGAGACCACGATCCTCAAATACAGCGCATTCTCAGAGGTCAAATTTTCCGTCATCCGGTATTGATAGTAACGGGGGAATTTTTTACAGCCCCACCGCCTGCGATAAGCGGTGCCAAAGTGCGAAGCACGGAGGGCGCCAACAAGCAGCTTGTCGGCTTCCGCTTGACCAATCAGTTAGGCCAATTTGCCGATTGCTCTTGGGCATTTGACTAGGCCATTCGATACGTGTAGCCCGCAACGACGCGAAACGCATGGCGGACATATGGCTTGGAGATGCGGTGGTCGCCCTGGCCGTCGAACTAGCCTGCGCTTGGTGCTTGCTGATACTGGGTTTATATCTAGCAGCATCAGGTTTTGACGTCGGCAGGCGTCACTATTTATGTCAAATCGGGCTCTAGCCCTTATGGATGCTGATACTGATGCTATAAAAAATGAAGCATCAATGCGCTGCGCCGGATCGAAACTCCACACCCGGGCGCGGATTTTGGAGGCCGGGCTGAACGCGGCCCAGGCCAGAAACTCCCCCGCATCCGACTCCACCCGCACCGTCTCACCGGCGTCCGCCCCGCCGCGGGCGATGGCCGACTCAAAGATCCAGGGGTGGCGGCGCAGCAGGGAGCGCTCTTTGCCGGGGCGCAGGCGAATAGTTTTCATGGGGGTATTGTCGCGGCCGAGGAGAAAGCCTACCGCGCTGGCGCTAAACCCTGATCTGCGGGCACTTATGATGGCGACATGGAACGCACCATGGACGCCATCTCGCTGCAGTCTGCAGATCTGTCAGTACGCGTCGCCCTCAGAGGCGCAGAAATCAAGTTCCTGCGCACGGCGAGCGGCACAGACCTGATCTGGCAGGGTGACTCAGCCTGGTGGGACTACAGCGCGCCTGTGCTGTTTCCCATCATTGGGCCGGTGGCTTTGGACAGAGTCCTGTGTCAAGGCCAACCGTTTGCCATGCCCTCCCACGGTTTTGCCAGAACCAGCATTTTTGAGGTTTTGACGCTGGCGCCCGACCGCGTGACGATGGCGCTTAAGGCAAGCGCGGCCACACGTGAACACTATCCGTTCGACTTTGAGCTGCTGATCGAGCACAAGCTGATCGCGGCCGGCCTACACACAGCGGTTACGCTGAGCAACACAGGCTCCCAGCCACTGCCGGCAAGCTTTGGCTTTCATCCGGCCCTGCGTTGGCCCATGGCCGGCCGGCCACGCGCAGAGCACCATATCATCTTTGAACAAGTCGAGCGGGCCAAGGTAAAAACGGTGATAAGAGGGGGACAACTGCAGTCGACCGATATGGCCCTGCCTTTGCAGGATCGATGCCTGCGTCTGTCAGACCACATGTTCGAGCATGGTGCATTGGTCCTGGATCCGGTACAAAGCCAGGGCCTGGCACTGGCTGACGACCTGGGGCCGCTGCTGAACCTGCAATGGAGCGGCTGCCCCCAGCTGGGCCTGTGGACCAAACCAGGTGCACCCTTTGTCTGTGTTGAGCCTTGGGCGGGCCACCCGCGTCCCGTGGGTTGGGACGGCGAACTGGCGGATAAACCAGGCAGCATGCGGCTGGCACCAGACGCCAGTCGGACCTTTTCAATGTCCATCGATTGCACCCCCCTGTTGCAGCGGCAAGCCGAGCCCCAACCCCACTGATTGCGACCAAGGCCCACATGAACTCACAACAGCTGATCCTAAGCCTGGTGCTGGCCACCATGGTTTTTGCCGTGGCCCTGGAGCTCAAGCCGGATGATTTTCGGCGGGTGGCCCAAAGCCCCAAGGCGGTGATCGCCGGGCTGATCCCGCAGTTCATTTTGCTGCCGGTCGGCACCTGGCTGGCCAC
>CAXNFT010000225.1:0-4163 GCA_964201255.1 Rhodoferax sp. | reverse complement strand
GCCAGCAGGTCTTGCGGCGGCATGGTCAGATTCAAGCCGCCTATGCTGCTATTCGGGTCCAGGTAAATGTTGACGATGCGTTCGCGCACACCGGGCAGGCGGGCGGTCGCGTTGTCGTTCCACCGACGCGCGGCATCGAGGATGTTTGCCAGAAACGTGAACAGGCTGCCCAGGCTGGGTGGCGCTAGGCGCTGTTCAGAGGGGGGGTGGCGGAGCTCAGGTGGCACCGTTTTGGCCTCGTCTATCCAGATGTCCCCAACCTTGGCCGACGCATGCTTGCGGTCCACCAGGGTGATGCCAAAGGTGGGCCAGCGTGGCAGCACGGCATCAAACAGGTGGATCGGAAAGTTGGCACAAATACCACCGTCTGAAAACCAGCAGCGGTAGGGTTGTCCGATCGTTGGAATTGCCCACAGGGGCACGGCCTTGAACAATATGGGAAAGCTCAGGCTCAGCCGGGCCGCCACCAGCACCGGCAATTCACCCTGGGGCAGCCGGCGTAGGCCCAAATGCTCGTAGCCGCCCAACACCGGGCTGCAGGCGCACAAGTGTTTCATCACGGTGGCCGGGAAATAGGGTTCCAGGTCTTCTTGCCGGAAGTAAAGCTGCTCTGAGTTGTCGGTCAGGGGCAAGCCGCAGACCCTGCCGTGCGTCAGGTTGGTGCTCATCATTTGCAGGGCGATGGACTTCGGCCGCTCTGTCCAGCCGTCGCGGTACAGGTCCAGGTCAGGCCCACCCGGTGCGTCCCACAGATCGCGGAAGGTGAGGGGGTTTTTCAGGTCCCGCCCGGAGGCTGCCTGTATGCCTTCGTGCAGCCACTCGGTGAAGCCCTGCGGGCCGTCCTTGGATCCCATACCTGTACACAGGCCACAGCCTGGCCCGCCAAGTTGGGTTCGAACGTCGCCCAACAGCCGCCAGCCGATGATGCCCAGCAGCAGTACCGAGATTGCCGCCAGGTTGGTCAGCAAGACGAGCAGCAGGGGTAATACCGTGGCCGGGTAAAGCAGGCACAGGGCCCCCAGCAGCAGCGCCCCGCCAATCAGCAGCAGCAAGATGCCTCGATCCCGGGGCCGACGCAGGTTCGGGCGCAGCAGGTAGTCAGCCAACAGGTCCTTGACGATGGGCCAGTTACCCGCCCAGCCTTTTTTCTTGCTGAAAAAGCCGACAAACAGCCGAAACAGAGGCTCGCCGCCCGGGTACGGATGAAACAGCGAAAACAGCTTGGTCTGGCCATCGCCTTGTAGTTCGGCCAACGCCACGGGCACTTCGCGCAGCACCTTGTTGAAGCCGTTTACCGAGCCACAGCGGCGGCTGTACTCGCTGGCGGCCGTCAGGGCTGCCGCCACGGCGCCCACTGATGTACCCCCAATGCTTTGAAACCGGTAATGCTGTGCCAATTCCATCACTGCCCAGGGGTAAACCACCCCATCGGTGACGCCGCCTTTCATGACCACGTCGCAGTACCGGTCCAACGGCGGTTCCTGCGCCGGGTCCAGCAGGTCTGGACCGACGTGGCTTGTGGTGTCGGCAGTCATGGGCTTGCCGGGCCTGTCTCACAGGGGTAGAGGCGGTTAGTGCCAGCGTCAGGCGCCAGCGGTTCTGCCAATTGCTTGACGGCGCTCAGGCTGGGGAAGAAAGCGTAGAGCGTGCCTTTGGTCGTGACAAAGGGGGTGAGCCCCCGCAGTGCCAGCGCCGTGGTGTCGCTCAGGGGGATGTCGTAGACATGCCGCACAAGGTCGTTGAGGCCGATCAGTGGGTCGCGGGCGTTGCCACGGTTGTTCGTGCCCATGGGTGTGTCGTTGGCCCATTGGCCGACCAGGTGCTCAAACTGGTGTTCCAGGCTGGCGCAAAAAAACAAGCCAATCAGTCCCCGATTCTCTCCGTCGTCTTTGTAATCGTAACCCTCTCCATCGTTCTTTTTGTAATTCTCACGGTTGTAAGGCTCGCCGTACGGCATACCGCGCCGCAGAATGGGCCGGCGCCTGAAGGGCACCACAGGATCGTCGCGTGGGTTCATGCGCCGGATGTGGGCGCCAAAGGGGCAGCCCTGCCCGGCTTGGTCGCCGGTGAAGTCAAAGTTGGCGGTGGCGGCTGGGCCGGTCGGGCCACTGACCATGGTGTCCTTGGCTTGCAGTATCTTGCCGTCATCCCAGCGACCAAGCAATTTGGCGCGAATGAAGGCCTCGGCGTCTTGCAAATTGTGTTTGCCCTGCAGGGTTGTGGCCTGCTTTTGCACAAAGGTGCGAAAACCGGCCTCATGCTGCTGCATCTTGCGAAAGGCTGCAAAACTGCCATTTTTGAAAAAGTCGGCCAGTTCCTTGGATTGCTCGGCCGCCGGTATCCGGCTGGATGCCGGGCGCTCGGCCGGAAGGCGCCAGGGGTTGACGCCGTCGTTGTTGTCGTAGCCCAGCACGAATTCACCCAGACGGTGGCGGTTGTGAACGGGGTCGGGCTGCTCGCCGCGCTCGGTAGGCTCGGGACCCTCGTACAGGATTTTCGGATTCGACAGGCCGTCGCGCATACCGAAATGCACCGTCCGGTTCTTGGGGTCGGTCGTCAGGTGCGCCGCCTCGTGTCGTGCCCACTCCTTTTCGAACGCCTTCTCACCAGCCATTTTTTTCAGTTCATCTTCTGCTTTTTTGAGGGCCTTTTCGGTGTTTGCGTGAAGTACCAGCAGCAGGTGAGCCTTATCCGGCCTGAAACTTACTTCCCATTTGTCCGGCGCACTGCCTTCAACGTCGCCCAACTGGCTGGCCGCTCTGTGATACGCGCCCTGGGCAAAGGCAGGGGCCTTGTCCCGCAGCACATCGAGTCGGCGTTCGTTGGTTTTGAGTTTTTGCAAACCCTCAAACGTGATGCCCAGGCTGAGCGCGCAGGGCATGGATTGCTCGCGTTTGCAACGTTTCTCTATATTGACCCAGCTTTCGTCGGCACCCACCAGCCAACCATCGTCGGCAAGCTGCCGAAGGAATTTCCGTGCATCCACTGGGTCTTGTAAGGTCAGAATGAGGTGCCAGCTGAAATTGAAGTTGTAGCCGCGGGTGACCAGCTTCTGGATATCGCCGAGGTCAGGTGTCCCGGCTGTCGAGCCAGGGGAGGGCGTGGTACTCATAGCGGGGCCTTTCGGGTGAATGCATATTGGATTTGGGCCGCCTCGGCATTGGGCTGGGCGCTGAAGAAAAAGTTGGCCTCGGGCGGCTGGTTGAAGCGGCGGATGAGGTTGACGAAGTCCTGCGGAAACTCGTCCACCGGCATGGGTGGGGCATGCACCATGTTCTCAAACAGGCGGTCAAACAGCGAGCCCACCTGCAGCGCAAAATGCTCGACATAGGGGTCAAAGCCACGGTCAAACACAGTCAGCAGCATCAGCTGGCTGTCGTTCTCCAGCAGCACAAAGCAGGCAAAGTGCACGTGCTTGGATTCGCGCAGCATTTTTTCGATGCGCGGCGCACCAACCTGGATGACGCGCTTGAGCTGCTCGGCGTGCACGGCGGTGGGCGGTTTGATCGGCATGCTGACCAGCAGCGGTTGCTGGGCAGCGCCCACCCGCGCCGGTGCGTGGGCAAACTGCTGCTTAATCATGGCCAGGCTGGCGTTGGGGTAGGCGCTGAACACGTAGTCCCCCACCGGCGCGAGGTTGACGCGGCGCAGCCATTCGCCAAATTCCCAGGGGTGTTGGTGTATCGGGCGGGGTGGTGCCTGCCGCAGATGAGGCAGCAGCAGGGTGAACAACGGGCCGAGGTCGTTTGCCAGGTTGGGCAGGTGGTCGTTAATGTCCTGGTCGATAAAGGCGAACATCGCGAGACGGCTGTCGTTCTCCAGCAGCAGGAACGAGGCAAAGTGAACATGGCCTGAATGCTGAAGCGCGTCAGTGAACGCTTGTCGCCGATGATGAAGTAATCCCCGCACCGTCTGCGCGTGCTGCTGCGAGGGCGCTTTCAGGTCCATCATCAGCAGCAGCGGCGAATGGCGCAGCAACTCAAACCGGTGGTAAGTCAAAGGGTAGCTCAGGCAGTGGTAGCCCCACTGCCGGGTCAGGCCAAAGCGCTGACCGTTGCGCGGGTTGATGGTTTCTGCCAGTCCTGGCAACATCAGCACTTGGCGCACGATGTGGGTGACCAGTGGCATGGCCACGTGCTGGCCTAGGCATTGGTGCAGGAAGC
>CAXNFT010000224.1:0-4164 GCA_964201255.1 Rhodoferax sp. | reverse complement strand
CCGTCGCCAAAATACTCTTCAATCTTGTGGTGGTGCCAGGCCACGTTGACCATGATCTCGGTCACCCCGTGGCGGGCCAGGTGCTCGATCAGGTACTCCATCACCGGCTTGCCCAAAATCGGCACCATCGGTTTGGGCAGGTCGCGCGTTAGCGGGCGCACCCGCGTACCCTGACCGGCTGCCAGAATCATCCCCTTCGCCATCGCTATCCTCCGTTGTCGACCGCCCAGGCGGCGTGTTCATCTTGCGCCAGTTTAGCCACCAATTGTGGCAGTGCTGCCTTCAAAGCCGCTTTCAGGGTGTGTGGCGGGTTGATGATGAACACACCGCTGGCCGGCAGGCCCGGCCGCTGCACTTCGCCCGCCTCATCGGTGGTCAATTTGCTGGATTTCACGGTCAGGCTGGCGTTCAGCCAACTTTTGCCGGCGCGGGTGGCCAGGGTTTTGAGTTTGCGCGGCACGTCGTGCGCTTCCGGGCGCGGAATCAGCGGGTACCAGACCATGTAGGTGCCGGTGGCAAAGCGGGTCAGGGCATCGGCCACCATCAGAGGCACGCGCGCGTAGTCGCTTTTAATCTCGTAGCTGGGGTCGCACAGCACCAAGGCCCGGCGCGCCGGTGGCGGCAAAAACTTCTTCAGGCCCTCAAAACCGTCTTCACGCAGCACCGCCACCTGGCGCCCAGCGTCAAGCTGGGCAATGTTGGCGCCGAGCGTTTTGGCATCGGTCGGGTGCAGTTCAAACAGCTTGAGCTTGTCGCGATCGCGCAGCAGGTGCTGGATGATGAAAGGCGAGCCCGGGTAAACGCGCTGGCTGGGCTTGTTGTTGAAGCCGGCCACCAGATCCAAATAGTCCTGCAAGATAGGCGCAGGCACTTCTGCTACTTTAGTAATAGCAGACTTTCCTTTACTGGCGGGGGCTGGAGCCGTTTTTTCTTCAGAAAGAAGACGCAAAAAGCCGTCTGCCGCCTCGCCACTGGTCTGCGCGTAGTCGCCGTCCAGCCGGTACAGGCCGGCGCCGGCATGGGTGTCGAACACCGTCAGCGCGGTGTCTTTTTGCGTCATGTGGCGCAGCACGGCCAGCAGCGTCATGTGTTTGAGGACGTCGGCATGGTTGCCGGCATGAAAGGCGTGGCGGTAACTGAACATGGCGTCGATGGTAACCGTCGCTGATAGCGCCTGGGACAGTCCTGGCAACCGGCCCAGCGCTCAGCCTTTTTTGGCCATCAGGCACACGCCAAGCAAATAATTTGAAAATATTTTAAAAATAGGCCTTAATCACCGGCTAAATCTGCCGTTAAGAACTTACGAAGCCGGAAAAAAGCCCATCACCTCACCAGCGAGCTTGACCCACCATGCAACTGCCACCCTTTGATCGAAGCCTAACTTCGCGCCCTACCGGCGCGGATGGGGCCGCGCTCGCCACGGTGCGGGTGATTCCGGTGGCGCCGGTCAACCCTGCGGCCGATGCCAACGCCAACCCGCCCGCCACGCCCAGCGTGATCAACTTGGTGGGCAAGTCCCCCAAAGCCGAAGCCGGCGAAGGGGTGTACAGCAGTGTGGCAGACCCGTCCCGCCGTGGCGTTCAGGACAACACGCCCAAAGACTGGACCATCCATCGCCCCGCACCCGAAAAAGTGGAAGACCCGCCACCAATTCCGATCTCCAAGGTTTTGATGGACCATTTGGAAACGCTCTGGGCCGCCAGCGCCAGTGCCGTGCAAGTACAACAGCAGGTGCGCAACCACCTGGAAACTGGCCAGACCCAAGCCGCTTCATCGGCCCAGCCCAGCCCAGCGGCCATTCAGGCCGTGACGCTGGCGCTCGGCAAGGTCAACAAGAACGAAAAAATCTGAGGCCAAGGGCATCGACAACGACGCCGCTCATACCCACGCCCGGCTTGCCGGCGCATGGGCACGCTCAGGCGGCTTGCTCGACCAGTTTGTAGCGGGCTGCAGCGCCCGCGGCTTGCGGCTGCAGCACCCAGCGCGTGCCGTGAAAACTTGCCACCGCTGGTCGGTGCGCTATCGAAAATAGAGCGCCATCCCCAGCCCTGACAAGGCTTAACAGCTGTTCGTACACTTTTTTCTCGGTGGCCTCGTCAAGTGCGCTGGTGGCCTCGTCGGCAAACACCCAGCGCGGTTTCTTAAGCAGCACACGCGCCACGGCCAACCTCTGCTGCTCGCCACCCGACAACTGCTGGCTCCACGCGCCGGCCTCGTCCAGGCGATCAGCCAGGGCTGGCAACTCGGCATCCTGCAAGGCCTGGCGCAGCTGAGCGTCGTTGTACTCACTGGCCAGCGCTGGGTAGGCCAGCGCGTCGCGCAGTGGCCCGTTCGGGAAATAAGGCCGTTGCGGTATGAACATGGCGTCCAGCGGTCGCGCCAGCCTGCCAGTGGCAAAGGGCCAGATGCCCGCCAGCGTGCGAAACAGTGTTGATTTACCGCTGCCCGAAGGCCCTTGCAGCAGCACCCGGGCACCGGCGGTGGCGTGCAGCGCCGTATCAGTGAGCAGCAGGCTACCGTCGGGCAGGGCCAGAGAGAGATCGGTGACGTCCAATACTTCTGAATTGATAGCAGACAATGGCCGCTGGGCCTGGTCTAGCGCAGTAAATGATGCCTCAAAACTGGTCAACCGGTCGGTGGTGGCGCGCCAGCTGGCCAGGTTGCTGTAGCTGTCCACAAACCAACTCAAAGCCCCCTGAACCTGGCCGAAAGCGCTGGAGATCTGCATCAGCTCGCCGAGCTGGATGGCACCGCTGAAAAAGCGCGGCGCCGCCACCACAAACGGGAACACCACCGCCGCCTGACCAAAAAAGCTGGTGAACCAGACCAGGTTTTTTTGCGCCTTGATCAGCCGCAGATAGTTGCCCAGCACCCGCAAGAAACGCTGATCCAGCTGCGCCTGCTCCACCGCCTCGCCCCGGTCCAGCGCGATCGATTCGCTGTATTCGCGCACACGGACCATGTGGTGCCGGAAATCAGCCTCCGCCCGCTGCTGCTGAAAATTGAGCCTGATCTGCGGCCGCCCGATATAGTGCGTGAGCAGGCTGCCCACTGCGCAGTACAGCACCGCCATCCAGACCATGAAGCCGGGGATGTTGTGGCTGCTGCCACCCAGGCTGAAGGTGAAGCCTCCCGACAGGCCCCACAAAATGCCGACAAAGCTGGCCAAGGTCACCACCGCGTTGAGCAGGCCCATGCTCAGCGACACGGTGTAGGTGGTGAACAGGTTGATGTCTTCCTGAATGCGCTGGTCCGGGTTGTCCGGGTTGGCCTGGCCCGCATTGGGCTGCTGCTGGAAGCGCATCAGCTCCAGCCGGTAAAAAGCCTGGCCGTCCAGCCAGCGCTGCAGGTAATGGCCGGTCATCCAGGCGCGCCAGCGCACCTCCAGCAGTTGCGTCAGGTAAAACTTGTAGACCGCCAGAATGATGAACGCAAAGGCCAGCCAGGTGAAGCGCCCCAGCTGAGCCCAGAACACCGCCTCATTCTTGTCTTGTAGCGCGTCATAAAACAGCTTGTTCCAGTCGTTAAACAGCACCGCCATGTACACCAGCCCCAGGTTCAGCGCCACAATCGCCGCCAGCAGGCCGCGCGCCTTCCATTTGTCTTTAGAGGCAAAGTAGGGCTGGGTCAAGGCCCAGGCGCGGCTGGCGAAGGTCTTGAAGTCTTGGAGTTTCTGCTGGGTTGTCATGGGCGTTTGCTCTCGGATCGCTGCGGTAGCCTGAGTATCCCTTGTTGCCATTGCTGGCATTTAGTGGGACTCAGGAGAGGTGGTTGGCGAGCGGCAGGGGCCGACTGCATGCCGCCGCTCGTGTCCCTCCGCCCTGCGGGCTCCTTCCTTAACCTCGCCGCGACACGCAGTCGACCCCTGCCGCAGCGGGCATGGTTGGCGCACTTGCCGTCATCCCCGACTCGGGGCCGTCATCCCCGCCCCAGCTGCCGTCATCCCCGCCCCGGCTGCCGTCATCCCCGACCCGGCTGCCGTCATCCCCGACTCGATCGGGGATCCATGTCTTCATGGATTCCCGCGTTCGCGGGAATGAGTGCGCCCGTGAAGGCGCGACACCAGCACGGTGAGAGTCCGTGCCAGGGTAAGCCAAGACCCTGTAGCTGAAGGTAACTGCGTCGCTGCGAGGCGGGGTGGAGAGCAACTGGAGGCGAACTGGC
>CAXNFT010000223.1:0-4169 GCA_964201255.1 Rhodoferax sp. | reverse complement strand
GGCGTCAACCCCAGCCTAATCCCGAGCATGCCATTTGACTCCAAAAAGGACCTCAGCCCAGTGGTGCTGATCGGTACTGCGCCGATGGTCTTAGGGACACCAGCTGGCTCAGAGTTCAAGACGCTGGCGGACGTCGTGACCGCCGCGCGTAGCCCCAAGGGCGCGAGTTACGGAACCATTGGCTCGGGTAGCCTGGGGCACTTGGCCATGGCGCTCCTGGGCAAGGGTAACGGGCTTGATTTTCAGCACATTCCCTACAAAGGTGGCGGACCCTTGATGAACGATGCGGTGGCGGGCCATGTGCCGCTGGCGATCGGCTCTGTGTTTTTGCTGAAGCCCTTTATCGACAACAAACGATTGCGGCCGTTGGCGGTGACCACCAGCAAGCGTTCGCCTGATCTGCCTGAAGTGCCCACGCTGGCTGAGATGGGTTTTGCAGGCTTTGAAGCCCCAGCCTGGTGGGCGGTGCTAGCCCCGGCCCGAACCCCGCCAGACATCATGGCAAAAATGAACGATGCGCTGAACAAGGCCATGAAGACCCCTGAGTTGGCCAAGCGACTGGATGCCCAGGGCATTGACGTGGTGGGAGGGGCGCCCGAAGCAGCGCGGGTTTTCATCGAGCGCCAGATGGACGTCTGGGGCAAAGTGGTCAAAGACAACAACATCAAGGCCGACTGACGCGGGGCCAACGCCGCTGGCCAGTGGTCGGTGCCAACCTGCCGGTGCTTCAGGCCTCCGGCGTGATGCCCAGCGCCACCAGAAAGCGCGCCACCATGTTGTAGGTGGCAATCGCACTGGTTAACTCCACAATCTGAGTCTCGTCAAAATGGTGGCGCAGTGCTTCGAAAACCGCGTCGCTGACCTTCACGTCGAGCGTCATCTGCGCTGCGTACCGCACTACCAGCGCCTCCTGCTCGCCGAGATTCGGCTCAGGGGCGTTGCCGCGCCGGTCGGTGTGCAGCAGACGATTCAGTGCGTCCAGCTCCGGCTGAGTACCCCCAGCGGCCAGAAAATCGGGCGCGTGGTGGTGGTATTCGTAATCGGCACCAGTCAGCAACGCCACGGTGCAGATGCCGAGTTCGCGCAATTTACGGCTGGTTGGCAGCTCGGTACGCACCGCTCTGAGGTAGACATTCCAGCCGCGCGCCACAGGTTCGCTCCAGAGCAGGGCTTTGTCCAGGTTCAGCAGCGTACCGCCGCGCCGCGCCAGGATAGCGTCCACCAGCGCCGGCGGTTGAGGTTTGAGTTCCTGGGTCCAGTCGGGGATTCGCATGAGTAGGCCTGTATTGCTGTCAGAAGTGACGAAGGATAAGCGGATAATTCCGTCATGCGAATCCCATTCACCAAAATGCAGGGGGCAGGCAACGACTTTGTTGTGCTGGATGAGACCCGGCAGCGCTTTGGCCTATCGCGTGCGCAGTACCGCTGGCTGGCCGACCGGCACTTTGGCGTGGGTGCCGACCAGATTCTGAGCGTGCGACCCTCCCCAGGACTCGGCATTGATTTTGAGTACGTGATCCACAACGCCGACGGCGCCGAGGTGGAACAATGTGGCAATGGAGCGCGCTGTTTTGCGCGTTTTGTGCACCAGCGCGGCCTGAGCCCCAAGACGACTCTGCGGGTGCAGACCCTCGCTGGCGTGATTGAACCCCAGTTGCACCCGGACGGCCGCGTCACGGTTGACATGGGGCCACCGGTTTTTGCGCCAGCCGAGGTGCCTTTTGACGCCGATGGGCTGCACGCGCAAGCCCGAGGCGACTGGCAGCAGTGGCCGATTGATCTGTCAGGCACGCTGGTCTGGTTGGCGGTGTTGTCCATGGGCAACCCGCACGCAGTGCAACTGGTCGACGACGTGGACGCCGTACCCGTCGCGCAACAGGGGCCCCTGATTGAACACCATGCCCGCTTTCCGCGCCGCGTCAATGCCGGGTTTTTACAGGTGTTAGACCGCCGTCAAGTGCGATTGCGCGTGTACGAGCGCGGTGCTGGTGAGACACTGGCCTGTGGCTCTGGCGCCTGCGCGGCGGTCGTTGCCGGTATCCGGCTGGGTTTGCTCGACCACAGTGTCGACGTTCACACACGGGGTGGCCTGCTCACTATTTCCTGGGCTGGTGATGCGGCACATGTGCTGATGACTGGCCCTGCCACCACAGTTTTCCAAGGCGATATTGACCTCCCCGACCTCTTATGACCACACCCCTGACCCACCCCATCACAGAAGACGACATTGCCAACTACCTCGGCAGCAACCCGGAGTTTTTTGAGCGCCACGCCGAGTTGTTGGCAGCGGTGCACTTAAGCAGCCCGCACAACCAGCGTGCCGTCAGTTTGCAGGAGCGTCAGGCCGAGATGCTGCGCGAAAAAATCAAGGTGCTTGAACACCGCATGATGGACATGATTCGGCATGGCAACGAGAACGTGATGCTGTCCGGCCGCCTGCTTCGCTGGGCTGCCAGCCTGTTCGGCATCGCGGATGCTGCTGCTTTACCGGCCCAGATTACCGGTGACATTGCCAGCCGGTTTGCTGTGCCTCAGGTGGCGCTGCGGGTATGGGACGTCATGCCGGCAATGTCGCAAGCAGCATTCACACAAGGCGTGAGCGCTGAAGTCAAGCAGTTTGCCGAGTCACTCAGCGAACCTTTTTGTGGCCTCAACACGGGTTTTGAGGTTGCCGACTGGTTGTCTGACCCGGCGGCGGCGGCCTCTTTGGCGATTTTGCCCTTGCGCGGGTCGGCCGATGGCGCTGGTGCAGGACCATTGATTGGACTGTTGGTCTTGGCGTCGCCCGATTCCCAGCGCTTCAACAGCGCGATGGGGACTGAGTTTCTGGAGCGCATCGCCGAACTTTGCGGCGCTGCTTTGGCGCGGCTACGCCAAGCCTGACGCTGGTTTTGCTGTGGTCCACGATCCGGACACCGCCCTGACCGAGCGCTACCTGACTCATGTGCGGGTTGAAAAGCGGCTGGCCAGTCGCACCGTCACGCTTTACACGATTGACCTTCTCAAACTCACTGAATTCGCCAGCCAGGCCGAGCTTACATTGACTCAGGTGCAGAACCACCATGTTCGGCGCTGGGTGGCGCAAATGCACGCTGGCGGGCGCGGTGGCCGCGGCATCGCACTCATTCTGTCGGGTTGGCGCGGCTTCTACACCTGGCTGGCGCGCGAGGGGTTGGTTGGCTCCAATCCGGTGCAGGACGTGCGCGCACCCAAGGCGGGTAAGCCTCTGCCCAAGGCGTTGGGCGTGGACCAAGCCATGCAACTGGCTGACTATAAAGACAGCCCCGACAACCCCTGGCTGGCAGCGCGAGACAGTGCCATGGTGGAGTTGCTCTATGGCAGCGGTCTGCGTGTGGGTGAATTGATCGGGTTGGATATGGCGGCAAGCGCGCAAGCACGCGGCTGGGTGGATGTGGCATCGGCCGAGGCTCATGTGCTGGGCAAGGGCGGCAAGCGGCGTACCGTGCCGGTGGGAGCCCAGGCCCTGATCGCACTACAGAAGTGGTTGGCGCTGCGGGGTGATGCGCCGTCTCTAACACCGTCTGCCGCGCAAGCGGCCTTGTTCATTGGCCGGACCGGCACCCGACTAAGCGCCCAATCGATCTGGCTGCGGCTGCGTCGGCGTAGCCTGCAGGCTGGGCTGGCGGCGCCGGTGCACCCCCATATGCTGCGCCACTCTTTTGCCAGCCATCTGCTGCAGTCCAGCAGCGACCTGCGTGCCGTACAGGAACTGCTGGGCCACGCCAACATCAGCACTACCCAGGTCTACACCCGGCTCGATTTTCAGCACCTGGCCCGGGCCTATGATGCAGCTCACCCCAGGGCCAAAGTCAAGGGCGGCAGCTGAAGTTGAACGGTCTGGTGCGAATCTCCTATAATCTTTGGCTTCGCAGCGCTTTAGTGGCTCCGCGGCGAAGCTATTTTGTGCACCATCACCTGATGGTTCACTCAATGAACCCCACCTAAGAGATTCCCGCCAGAGGAACGCCGAACGTGGAAAAGAGCCCGCCAAACCCTCTTTCAAAGAGAAAACTCATGACCAAAACTTTCAGCGCCAAACCCGCTGATGTGGTGCACGAGTGGTTTGTGCTTGACGCGACCGACAAGGTCCTCGGACGAGTAGCCAGCGAAGTTGCTCTCCGTTTGCGCGGCAAACACAAGGCCATTTA
>CAXNFT010000222.1:0-4194 GCA_964201255.1 Rhodoferax sp. | reverse complement strand
AACATCCAGATGATCTCCACCTCGGAAATCAAGACCTCGGTGGTGATCGACGAGAAATACATGGAGCTCGCCGTGCGAGCCCTGCACAAGGCGTTTGACCTGGACCAACCCCCGGCTTGACCAAACGGCTGTCTGCCGTGAGATAATTTCAGCGTGCCAGGAATCGTGACCGAGTGGCCGACGGTGCTCCCCTGCTAAGGGAGTATGGGGTGTAGAGCCTCATCGAGGGTTCGAATCCCTCCGATTCCGCCAAGACTATTTCGAACTGATTCCAAGTCGTTCGAACAATTTACAACTCGTTCGGGGCCTCCTTGGGTTCGCTCCTAGAACACTTTCCGGATCAGACAGGCTTCTTCATAGGCCTCAATGTCTTTGAGCCGGTACAAGACCTTCCCCACGATCTTTAAGTACTGCGGGCCCTCGCCGACGGTGCGCCAGCGCTGAAGGCGTGCGACTGAACACACCCAACGATCGGCGAGCATTATTTCGCTCAGGAGTTGGCGGGCAGGTTCGGCCGGGACCTCTGGAACCAGGAGTTGGGGCTCGAACTTGGGTTCGTTGGCTGCGGTTTTGGCGATGCCACTGGACAGGGCGTCCAGGACGTCACCCATTTTTTCAGCCTGTGGATTCGAAGATGAAGTGTTGTTAGTAGCCATGGACTTGCTCCTTGATGCCTATATGCAGTGGTTTCATATAGGTTCATACCGGTTGGCTGGGCTTTTTTCTCAGCGCGGTGGGTTGGTGCATGTCACGGGCAAGCAGGCCCTTGCGGTTTCGGAATCGGACCACACGTCGGTCCAAGCGCCTCAGATTGCAATGCTTTGCACCGCTGACAAGTAGTCTGCACCTCTGGCCTCAGCGAATAGGTCCAGCGTCAGAGTGAGTGCAGCCTGCAATACGAGCCCGACGCCAACGCCCGCTGCCATGTCGTGGCGCTGCAAAAAGGCAATCATCCCGACACCAATGATCAGAAGCAGAATTTCGATCCCTTTGTAGATCGAAAAGTTTTTCATGACGGTCTGCATGCGGGTGGTTTCCTCGGCTTTTAGTACCGAAGGGTTCAACTGCATCTGTGCGCTCAAGGTTGACACCTGCGAGTCGGTTCGGAGGTATACCGTGCCACCCACCACTATCTGCATCAAACCAATGACCACCAGCGGATAGGCCATAGACTTCAGGCGGTGCCCATTCAACCAGAGCCAGACGCTGATACCTAAGGCCAGAAGGCCAACGGCAATAAAAATCAAGCTCTCTTGCTTCTCTGCGGCGAAGTAGCTGTTCATGTTGTTAATCATGGTGATGGCTTTATGAGATAGGTCTGGTCAAGATTTTCACCACTTTAGTGGCCAGATTGCGCGGAGTGAAGCGCATGCTTTGGGCCATAGCCCAATTGACGAAGCCAGGGATGTAGACGCGCTGTCCGCGTTGCATTGCGCGGTAGCCCAATGCAGCAACTTCCTCGGACGTGGGTAGTTTCTTGCCTTTAATCAGGGCAGAGTTTCCAAGGTCAGCCTTGTCCTGAAAGCCCGAGGCTGTCGGGCCGGGGCACAGCGCAGTGACGGTTACGCCAGTGTCTTCCAGCTCGGATGCAATAGCTTCCGAAAAACTAAGAACGAAAGATTTGGTGGCGTAGTACACCGCCATGTAGGGGCCTGGCTGAAAGGCCGCTGTGGAGGCCGTGTTGAGAATTTTGCCGCGCGTCGCCAAGAGATCGGGCAGGAACAGTTTGGTCAGTACAACGACTGTGTTCATGTTGAGCTGCATCATGGCCAGCTCAGACGTCAGTGCAGAGTCTTTGAACTCGCCAAAGGCCCCGTGCCCAGCGTTGTTCGCCAGCGCGCTCAGTACGATACCCCGCGCTTTGATATCGGCGTGCAGCCGAGCGGCACCATCATTGGTCTCCAAGTCCGCGCCAATAACAATAACGGTAACCTTAAATTTCCGTTGCAGCTCATCGGCCAAGGTCTGCATTTTGGCCACGCCCCGGGCTGCCAGCACGAGCTGATAGCCATCATGCGCAAATTGGTGGGCCAGCGCCTTGCCGATACCAGATGAAGCGCCAGTGATGAGCGCGGTCTTGTTGGGTGTTGATAGTGTGGTCAAGATTAATCTCCGAAGTCGTTTTATCGATAAAGAGATTAAAAACCCGTTAGTAAGGTGCCAGGTCAAGACATTTCTTTCCCTTGATTTGACGCCCACAAACACTTGACCTGGCACCAAAGTGCCGGGTTTAAGATGTGTTTACGGCTATGTAGTCGTCCAGGCCACCCCGAACTCAACCTGGCTTAACGGCCCTGACGCAGGGCTCAGGCGTACGCGCCTGCTCTCACTCACCGAAAACAAACAAAACATGAAAAGCGTAATTACAGTAAAGGCATTCAAGACTTTGCAGATGACCAGCGCCTTGTGCAAGGCGGCCAACGTGACCCGTGGTCAATTGCGCTTGTATGAAGAGGAAGGGCTGATTGCACCCCAGAGCAGAACGGAAGCTGGCTATCGCCAATATGGCAGCGAAACGCTGGACCGGCTCAGGGCCATACTGCATCTGAAGGAACTCGGCCTCACGTTGGCCGAAATCGCACTGCTGCTGTCTGATCGCGATCACGGTGTCCTCGATGAACAAGCGATACAGCAACTGGCGGGAGAAGTATTGTCGAAAATTGATGAACGCATTGCCGGTTTGCAAGTTATTCGAGGCTATATGGCCCCAGTTGCCATGGGTGACATGAGCGTGTTGCAGGACGATGACTGCAACTTCGTCGTTGAATTCATGACCGCTTTGTCCGCCGAGAAAACCAAGCGCCGCGCCTGAACCTGACGGTTAGGTCAGGTGTGTTTTAACCAGACCGTCTACTCGAATTGAAGATGTCTCAACATTTAGAATGATGACCTGAACCCCAAGAGCTTGATCTACGTGCCCTTGGAAAACTTAGGCGGTTTGCGATCTGGTATGTTCTGGCCCGCCAAATACAGCCCTAAGTGATGGATTCACTTGGGGCCAAAAAATCTGAAACATCTACCGGCCCAGTCCTGCGCCACCAAGATCTAGGGTAGGGCGCTTGGGTCGTGTTCAGTGGGCGCTGCGGTTGCCTGCGCTGCTTTGAGACGCAGTTTCGTTGGCTTAAATTTCAGATTTTGGTTTGGCCAGTGGGCTTTTTTTCGTTGGCGGGGACAGTCAGAACCTGGTGTTTTTCTGACAATTTTTTCGGGCGAATTTTTGTACCCTACGGCAAGGCCCTGCGCCTGCGAAGCGCAGGGTTAGACGCCCAACAGCGCCGCCGCCGCATCGACGAAGACTTGGCAGCCCAGCACCAAGTCCTCATCTTTCGTGTCTTCGCTGTGGTGGTGACTGACTCCGTCAATGCTCGGCACAAACAGCATCCCCGAGGGCATGATTGCGGCCAGGATTTGCGCATCGTGCCCGGCGCCGCTTGGCATGCGCTGAAATTTGTCTGGTGCGTGCATCACCGCCGATGCCTCCAAGGCATCCTGAAACTTCGGGTCCATCGCGGCGGGCGTGGTGATTCCTGCGGTGACCAATGTCACCTTGCACGGACTTTCATTGGCCTCGGCGATCAGCGCATTCAGCTCGATGCCCAGTTTGGCGAGTAGTTCCGGATCAGTGTCACGGAACTGGAACACCATCTCCCCTTTTCCCGGCACGATGCTGGGCGAGCCAGGGTCGAGGGTAATCTGCCCGGTGGTCCACACCGTCCGTTCGTTGCCCAGAGCCGCGAAGCGGTCGTTGATCGCTGTAGCGAGTCTGACCAGGGCCACGCCCGCATCTTTGCGCCGTGCCATCCTGGTGGTGCCCGCATGGTTCTGCATGCCCTCGAACAGGATGCGAAACCGGTGGCTTCCGACGATTGCCGTCACGATGCCGATCCGGTCGCCGCTGAGCACCAGTTCGGCGCCTTGCTCAATATGCGCTTCGAGATAGCCGAGGTAGCGGACCGGATCGCATTGAACGCGTTTAGCACTGCCCCAGCCAGCCTCATCGAGAGCGGTGCGCAACGGGACGCCGTCGCCTCGGCGTATGGCTGAATCGATCTCGGCGTCCGTCACCTGACCGCAAAAAGAGCGGCTACCCAAGAAGGAGCCGAACCAGCCTTCTTCATCGAACCAGGCGGCGACATCGATGCCGCGGCCAAGCGTGCGCGCTGCCTCCAGCCCATACAGGATGCCCATCGCGCC
>CAXNFT010000221.1:0-4203 GCA_964201255.1 Rhodoferax sp. | reverse complement strand
CGAAGGCTGCACAAAACGCGGCTTTGCCGCAAAAGTAACGGCTAATTGGCCGCTATTCCGGCAGACGCAACTTGCTCAACAACAACGATGCGTCTGTCTCTTTTTTTAACCATTGAGGCTCACCGCGCTGGGACCTGTTAGACCGAATATGGTCGGAGGATGTAAGTATGTCCATGCTGAGTTTTGAACGTAAATACCGTGTGCGCGGTGGAACTCTGTTCGGCGGCGACCTGTTTGATTTTTGGGTCGGTCCGTTTTATGTCGGATTCTTTGGAATCACGACGATGTTTTTCGCACTTTCTGGAACCATGATGATTCTTTGGGGCGCGGCGATGGGCCCGACCTGGAACATCTGGCAAATCAATATCGCCCCGCCCGATATCGCTTACGGGCTGCGATTTGCGCCGATGATGCAAGGTGGCCTTTGGCAATTGATCACGGTCTGCGCTATCGGCTCGTTCGTGTCCTGGGCACTTCGAGAGGTCGAGATCTGTCGCAAACTGGGCATGGGCTTGCATGTGCCAGTCGCCTTCAGCATGGCCATCCTTGCCTACGTCAGCCTGCAGGTGATTCGCCCGGTGCTCATGGGTGCTTGGGGACATGCGTTCCCGTACGGCATCTACAGCCACCTTGACTGGGTCAGCAATACGGCCTACCAGTACCTTCACTTCCACTACAACCCCTGGCACATGATCGCAGTAACCCTGTTCTTTGCCACGGTACTCGCGCTTTCGATGCACGGCGGCTTGGTGCTGTCGGCAACCAACCCCGGCAAAGGCAAGGTGGTCAAGTCACCGGAACATGAGGACACATTTTTCCGTGATCTCATCGGCTACTCGGTCGGCACCCTGGGCATTCACCGGCTCGGCCTTTTCCTTGCGCTGGCAGGGGTGTGGTTCGGCATTGTCTGCATCGTGGTGAGTGGTCCTTTTTGGACCGGCGCCTGGCCCGAATGGTGGGGTTGGTGGCTGAATATGCCGATCTGGCGGACTTGATAAGACGGAGTAAATGACATGGCTCAATATCAAAACTTGTTTACCTCGGTGCAGCCGGTCGGCCCCCTGCACCACGGCGTGGACTTGCCACGCGGCGACGAAAAGCGCCTAGGCACGCCATTTTTGTTCCACCTACTTGGGCGTATCGGTAATGCCCAGATCGGCCCGGTCTACTTGGGCACCCTGGGTGTGGCTTCGCTGATCTTCGGCATTGCCGCGTTCAACATCATCGGCCTAAACATGCTGGCATCCGTGGACTGGAACCCCATCCAGATGCTGCGCCAGTTGTTTTGGCTGGCGCTGGAGCCGCCAGCACCGGCTTATGGACTCAGCATTCCGCCGCTCAACCAAGGTGGCTGGTGGCTGATCACCGGTTTCATGTTGACCTTGTCTATTTTGCTGTGGTGGGCTCGCACCTACCGGCGGGCGCGGCAGCTCGGCTTGGGCACCCATGTGGCCTGGGCCTTTGCTGCGGCAATCTGGCTGTTTCTGGTCTGCGGTTTTTTCCGGCCCGTCATGATGGGCAGCTGGTCTGAAGCGGTTCCTTTCGGCATATTTCCGCACCTTGATTGGACCTCTGCAATATCACTGCGGTACGGCAATCTGTTCTACAACCCGTTCCACGCTTTGTCTATCGTCTTCCTCTACGGCTCTGTGCTCTTGTTTGCCATGCACGGCGCAACCATTTTGGCGGTGAGTCGCTATGGCGGCGAGCGTGAAATCGAGCAAATTGTTGACCGTGGCACGGCGTCCGAGCGTGCAGCCTTGTTCTGGCGCTGGACCATGGGCTTTAACGCCACCATGGAATCTATTCACCGTTGGGCTTGGTGGTTCGCGGTCTTGTGCCCGCTGGTCGGCGGCATCGGTATCCTGCTCACCGGGACTGTGGTGGACAACTGGTACCTGTGGTCGGTCAAGCACCATGTCGTTCCCGCTTATCCCCTGGTTGGTCCTGCGGTGATTGATCCGGCAATTTTGGGAGTCAAGCCATGAAAAACTTCTTCAAAGTTCCCCTTCTGCTGATTGCGGCCATGGTGTTGGGCCTATTGAGTGGCTGTGAGCGGCCGCCGATTGAAACCGTGCAAACTGGTTTCCGCGGCACCGGCATGGAGCAGATTTACAACCCACGCACTTTGCTAAAGCAAGCCGCCCTGAACCAGGCCCCTGCGGCAGCTGAGGCTGCTGCTACCGACGGCCCTAAAGCCAGCGAGGTGTACAAAAATGTTCAGGTTCTGGGAGACCTCAGCGTCTCGCAGTTCAACCGACACATGGCTGCCATCACCCAATGGGTTTCGCCGGACGCGGGCTGTGCCTACTGCCATAACGTGCAGAATTTCGCAGATGACGGCAAGTACACCAAGGTGGTTGCGCGGCGCATGATCCAGATGACACAGCGGGTCAACCAGGACTGGAAGACTCACGTGGCCGAGACGGGTGTCACTTGCTACACCTGCCACCGGGGTAACAATATCCCCACCAACGTCTGGTTTGCGCCTAAAGACCGCAAGTATGCAGGCGGTGCACTGGGGGACCTGGCCGGGCAGAATATTGCAAGCACGCAAGCTGGCCTGAGTTCTCTGCCTTTTGACCCATTTACCCCCTACCTGAAGGACGCTGCAGCGATCCGGGTCAATGGCAATGAGGCTATGGCCGGCGTCGGAAAAAGTGCCAACCGGGCCTCGATCAAGCAAACCGAGCACACTTACTCTCTCATGGTGCACATGTCAGAGTCACTGGGTGTGAACTGCACCTATTGCCACAATACCCGTAACTTTCAGTCTTGGGAGGAGTCGCGGCCCCAGCGGGTCACGTCATGGTATGGGATTCGCATGGCGCGTGATCTGAATAATGATTACATGACACCCCTCACCAAGACCTTCCCACCGGAGCGGCTTGGACCCAAGGGTGACGTCGCCAAAGTGAATTGCACCACCTGTCACCAGGGCGCATACAAACCGCTCTATGGCGCGCCCATGGCCAAGAATTTCCCAGAGTTGCAAGCTTTGGCAAAACCCTAGAACCAGTTCGCCTATAGGCCTCCACTCGCTGCGGTGGAGGCCTTTTTTATTTAATATGCCACATGGATGCAGCGCGACAGTCAACAGACAGCGGCCAAACCATCGTGCTGGTGCTGGCGGACATTGCATCGGCATCGCGGTTATGGGGTTGGTCGCGGATTGTCAAAGGGCCTCAATCTCTGCTGGCGGTCGATGGTGTGCGGTTTGCCAAGATTCTGGGCAGTGGCGAGGATGGCGGTTTTGGTCTGCGTCCAAGCCGCTCTCGCCAAGGCTTGTTCGTGGTATTCCACACCGCCCGGGCGGCCCATAACTTCATTGAAAAATCCGAGATCGTCCAGGCCTACCGACAACGCGCGCGCGAACTATGTATCGTCGAGCTGGCCTGTTGGTCTTGCCGCGGCAGTTGGGATGGTACGGCGCTCGACGTCACTTTGGCGAAGCCATCACAAAGCGGCCCGATTGCTGCCCTTACACGGGCATCGATTCATGTGCGCAAGGCGGCCGCCTTTTGGCAGCATGCCCCGCCCGCTCAAAGCGCTTTAGACAGCACCCCGGGGATTCAACTCGCCGTGGGGCTGGGAGAGGCACCATTTCTGCGCCAAGCCACATTTACCATTTGGGACAGTCTCTCAGCGATGGATGCTTACGCACGCACTGGACCGCATTTGGAGGCGATCAAGTCGGCTGCGCAGCATCAGTACTTTTCAGAATCCATGTTCGCCCGTTTTGTGCCGCTGCGCGTACAGGGCCATTGGCAAGACCGTCACTATGGCTGAGAGTGTCCGCTCAGGCCGAGTGATCGTGGTAGGGGCAGGCATTGGCGGCTTGTGCAGCGCCCTGGTGCTGGCACATCGTGGCCTGGCGGTCACTCTGGTCGAAGCTGCCAACACCCCAGGGGGCAAGATTCGGCAGGTGCAGGTCGACGGCGTGGGAGTGGATTCCGGACCCACCGTGTTCACCATGCGCTGGGTGCTGGAGCAAATGCTGGCCGAGCTTGGCACTGCTCTGGAGGACATCCTGACGCTCGAGCCCATCGGTGTTTTGGCACGCCACGCCTGGGCGGGCCAAGCGCAGGTGCTTGATCTGTTGTCGGACACGGCGCGGTCGGCCGAAGCCATCGCGCAGTTCAGCAGCCCCGCCGAAGCCCGCCGCTTTTTGGGCTTTTGCCAGCAAACCCGGGCGCTCTACGA
>CAXNFT010000220.1:0-4214 GCA_964201255.1 Rhodoferax sp. | reverse complement strand
GTGGCGGTGTCGCGGCGCGCGTCCATGGTCCAGCACAACACCAACGCCAGCACCGCCCGCTGGCGCAGTTGCAACCAGAGCTGCAGTTGCTCGAGCAGCCGGCGCGCACCGAACAGCAGCGCTGGCGCAGTCTCCACCTGTGCTGCCAGCTCCAGACTGACCTCGAACACCTCGGGCAGAAGCAGCCAGGGGTAACGGTCCGGGCCCTGGCCGCAGGCCTGGTCCAGCGCCTGCAGCAGCGGCGCACCAAAGCGCCGCGCTACACCGGCGCGCGGCAGGGCCCGCAACTGGCCCCAGCGGGTGCAGCCCAGGGCCGCCAGCGTGGCCAGGTGCGGGCCGGCCGCCGCCAAGGCAGCCAAGGGCAGCTCTGGGGCCGGGGTGTGGGACAAACCGGGCAGCAACCGAGCTTTTGCTATTAAAGAAGTAGCACCCTCGGCATGCTGGACAAGGGCTGGGGCCTGTTTTGACTCTAAAAGCAACTGCAGCAGCCGGGCCCGGCCACCCCAAAGGCGCTCACTGGCCGACACCTCCAGCAGCACGGCGTCATTCAGCCGGGCCACCCGCGGCGTGAACTGCAAGGCCCACCAGCCCAACGCACTCCAGACGTCGGCCAGACCGGCCAGACCAACCAGGCCGTCGCGGGGCTGGATCTGGGTCTCAGGCTGCGGCTGTAAGGCGATCCAGTGCATGGCCACCCTCCTCCACCGCTTTGGCCTCCAGTGCCAGCCAGGCCGACAAACGCCCCTGCCGCCCGGGCAGCAGCAGCGGCAGCAACAGCGGCGGGCCGCGTCGCTTCAGGACATGCAGACACAGGTCATCGGCCCCCTGAGCCTGGACCTGGATCTTGCCCTGGGCCTGAACTGCGGGGCTGTCGGGCCAGGGCGCCAGCAGCAAGCGCAGCACCGCGGGCGACGACTCGGCCTGCGCCTGGGCCGGCCGCAGCGCAAACAGCGGCTTGCCGTGGGTTTGCGCGGCCAGCTGCAGCCGGCGCAGTTGCTCGGCCCGCACCTGCGGCAACCAGGCCAGCACCGCCAGCACGCCGGCGCAGCGCAGCGCCTGCTCGGTGGCCCACAACCGGGCCTGCGGCTCACTCACCTGCAGCCACAACAGCCGCTGCACCGCCAGCCCCTGGGCCTGCAGTGCGGGCCCAAATGGCACATGGGGTGGCCCCACCAGCACCAGCGCACCGGGGCTGGCCTGTTGCAGTCGAACCAGTGCCGGCAGCAGCAAGCGCCATTCGGCGTGCAAGCCTGGCGGCTGCAGCAGCTCGCTCAGGGCATCGAGCGGCCAACCGGCACCGGGCAAGACCGCATCCAACGCCGGGTAGCCGCTGGCCAGGGTGGCGCCGGGCGCGCCGCCAAGCGTGTCGGCAGACCAGACCGTGTCGGCCAACGCGGCCAGTGAATGGGACAGGGATGGCACCATGATGGAAAAGCTGGAAATGACCGCACCTTCAAAACTGTATATATGAACAGTATAGTCATGCTGCTGGTTTGCGCCATCGCCAAGGTGTTGCAGGCGCAGAACTGGATTCAGCCGCTCTGCGTCTTCCCCGGCTGCGACCGGGGACCCATGACACCCTGGATTCCCGTTTTCACGGGAATGACAGGGAGGTGCGGGAATGACAGGGATGTGCGGGAATTACGGGGAGGCGAGGGAATGACGGGGAGGCGCGGGAATGATGGGCCGTTGGCGGTCAGTGGTCGGGGTGATTGACCACAGTGCGCCCGATATCGGGCCAGCGCCGGTGGGCCCACAGCCAGGCCTGCAGGCCTATGCACAGCATGACCAGCGACGCGACGGCCAGCGCCACGGCGGAGTGCATCACCAGCGGTGCGATCAGCCCGGCTACCACGCCATTGGCACTGGCGCCAATGAAAGACTGCAGAGACGATGCCATACCGCGTCTCTCTGGGTGCAAATCAAGCACCAGCAGGGTCACTACGGGCACCACCATGGCCCAGCCACTGGCGTACACCGCCAGCGGCAACATGGCCCAGGCGGCATGGGGCGCAAACAGCAGGTTGACACCTAGATTGACCACCGCGCTCAGCAGCATCACCACAAAGCCGTAGCGGATCTGCTGCTTGGGTGGTAGTTTGCCCGCCATGCGGCCACTGAGCCAAGCGCCGAGCATGATGCCGCTGATGTTGAGCACGAAGAACCAGAAAAACTGCGTGGGCGGCAGCCCAAGGATGTCACCGAGAAATGCCGGCGCAGACAACACGTACAAAAACATGCCATTGAAAGGCACACCGCTGGCCAGCGCCAGCAGCAAAAATCGGGGGTCCAGGCCGAGTTGCCAGTAGCCTTGCAGCAGATTGCTGACCCGCAGCGGCTGACGCTGTGCCAGATGCAGGGTCTCGGGCAGCAGCCGGTAGTTGGCCAACCACAGCACCACCCCCAACGCGGTCAGAAACCAGAAGATGCTGTGCCAGCCCAGGTGCACATAGAGCCAGCCGCCAATCAGCGGTGCCGCCACTGGCGCAATACCGAAAAACAGGGTGATCTGGCTCATCACCCGCTGCGCCTGGCTGGGGGCGAACATGTCGCGCACCACCGCACGCGCCACCACAATACCGGCGCCAGTGGACAAGCCCTGCATGGTGCGAAAAAACACCAGTTGACCGACGCTTTGCGACAGCGCGCAACCCAAGGAGGCCAGCGTGAAGGCGGCCAACCCCCACAGCACCACCGGTCGGCGCCCCAGGCTGTCGGACAGCGCGCCATGGAACAGGCTCATGAAGGCAAAGCCGAACAAATAGCCAGACAGTGTCTGCTGCATCTGCACCGGCGTAGCGTCCAGTGTGCGGGCAATGCCCGAGAACGCAGGCAGGTAGGTATCGATCGAAAACGGCCCCAACATGCCCAGCATGGCCAACAGCACGGCCAAGGCCCAGCGCGGCGCGCGCCAGAGTTGTTGTGCGTCGGGATTCATGGCGAGCCTGTCAGCTTGATGCCCCCATCAGCGTCACCACCACAATCACCACGCCCAGAACCAGGTTGACCATGACCCAACGGCGAATAGCCTGCAAGGCCGTGGCACCTGCCGGCCAAGCCTGGCCGGCCACGGCGCGGCTCAGGCGCGGGTACAGGGCAAAGCGCAGGTGCCCAAAAATCACCAACATCAGCACGCCCAGCACCGACATCACCAGCCACTCCTGCGGCAGGTTAAAAGACGCCCCCGACTGCACCATGTGGCGGGCAGTACGGCCAATCATCCAGACGCCGCTGGCCAACACCAGCGTAGAGGCCACCAGCACCGCATTGAAAAATCGCCCCAGCACCGCGTGCATCAGTCGCAGTCGTACCGGCGCATCCAGCTCGGCCAGTGAGGGGCGCAAAAAGAAATGAGCAAACACCATGCCGCCCACCCAAAGGATGACGCACAACAGATGCAAGGTTTTGAGCAGGGCGTAGAGCATGGGGCGGACAGGTGGTGTGAAGAACGCTATTGTCGGGCCTAGCATGAACGCACTGCCCAACGCCTGCCAAACGCCAGCGACAGAACCCACGATAAGATGCTGTAATGGCAATTTTTTCTTTCATTGGAACCCTGCTTTTGGCTCTGCTTGGCACGATGCCCGCCCACGCGCAAATGAGCGCTAGCGACTGCCGACCCGACCAGCAGGGCCAGGCGCAGTTGCAACCCCTTCGGCCGGGACTCTTCACCGTGCAGGGCACCTTGGCGGGCTTCGATCCCTGCCAGCCATCGGTACGCTTTCGCCTGCCTCGTGGCGTGATCAAACCACCCCTCATGATCAGCCTGCACGGCGGCGGTGGCATCAAGGACGTGCTGGCCTCGGACCAGGCATTTTTTGAGCACGGCATGGCAACCCTGACCTTTGACGCCTATGAGATGAACCGCTTTAGCGGGCGCGGGTCATTGTTCTGGGCACGCCAGGTCAGCAACGAGGCGCGCCAGCGGATGCTGCTGAGCACCGCCTGGGCAGCGTACCAATGGGCGATTCAGCGCCAGGACATTGACACCCAAAGCATTTATATTTTTGGCATTTCCAACGGTGCTGCAGTCGCGGCCAACCTGGCGGCCATGATCGACCCGCAGCATGTGCGTGGCGTGATTGCTGAAGGCATCACACCGGTGGGCCTGGGTCTACCCGACCAAACCCGGGTGCCAATGCTGCTGGCTTTTGGCCGGCTTGATGACTTTGGTGCAGCCGACCCCAAGATGATGCGCTGGCTGCTCAGCGACC
>CAXNFT010000219.1:0-4219 GCA_964201255.1 Rhodoferax sp. | reverse complement strand
CTCCAGTTTCAACCGCATGGCAGCGACTTTGCAGTCTTTGTACGGCAACTTGGAAGGACAAGTGGCTGCCAAGACGCAGCGCATTGCAGCGCAAAAGGAGCGGCTTGAAGCGCTGTACGGCGTGAGCGTCTTTCTAGCGCAGACCACTGACTTAACCGCGTTGACCCAGGGTTTTGTACAAAGGGTGCGACGGATGATGCAAGCCGATGCGATGGCTCTGCGCTGGTCGGGCGAAGATCCCAGCAAATCAATGTTGCTCGCATCTGACGAGTTTCCAGAGTTCATGCAGGAAGAAGAGAAATGCCTGATGGCGGGGGCTTGCGCCTGTGGGCAACCCCAGTCCGATGCCCGCACACGCGTGATCCCGATCATGAGCAGTGATGTAGCGCCATTGCAGCATTGCTCGCGAATGGGCTATGTTGGCATGATCTCTGTGCCTGTGCGTCTGCATCACAAGGTGCTGGGAGAGATCAATCTGTTCTATAAAAGCCAGGTCAGCCTGCCTGCCGAGGAGTTGGAGCTGATGGACACACTGGCCAGTCATCTGGCTACAGCGGTAGAGGGCTTGCGCACAGTGGTGCTGGACCGAGAGGCGGCCATATCGGGTGAGCGTGCTTTATTGGCCCGCGAGTTACATGACTCGATTGCTCAGTCTCTGGCATTTCTCAAAATTCAAGTGCAGCTTTTGCGCACCGCCATGGCTAAAAACGATGTCGAAAAAACAGCATTGGTCTTGGGGGAACTCGACAGCGGACTCAAGGACAGCATTGCCGATGTGCGAGAGTTGTTGGTGCATTTTCGCACCCGAGCTCAGGCTGATGACATTGATCTGGCCGTGCGGGAGACTTTACAAAAATTCCAACACCAGACAGGACTGAAGGTTAGCCGCAAGGTGATCGGAGAGAGCTTGCCTCTACCGCAGGATGTGCAGATCCATGTGCTGCATGTTTTACAAGAGGCGCTGTCCAATGTTCGCAAACATGCTGGGGCGCGAAGCGTCGAGATTGAAATCCACAAAGGCGAAATCTGGCGCTTTGTGGTCCGCGACGACGGCGCAGGTTTTGACGAAGGCGGCCAGCGCACTGAACTGCAGGTGGGGCTGAAAATCATGCGCGAGCGCGCCCAGCAGATTGGCGCAACGGTGACCGTGGACTCAGTCATTGAGCAAGGCACTGTGATGACCTTGCGAGTGCCCACGCTCCAAACGCCCCCGTCTAAAACCAAACCGGCAGCGATCCTGTCCTCTTTCAAATGATCGAACCCATTGAACTTTTGGTGGTCGATGACCACACCTTGTTTCGCCGAGGTCTGATGGCCCTGCTATCGCAGGACGAGCGCTTTCGCATCGTGGGCGAGGCCGGTGATGTGGGTGAGGCATTGCGCGTGCTGGCCACAACTCGGCCACATATGTTGCTGCTGGACAACCACCTACCAGGTGTTAAGGGGGTGGATGCCATTGGATCGCTTAAAGAGGCAGCCCCTGATTTACGCATTCTGATGCTCACCGTAAGTGAGGACGAGGACGATTTGTCCCGAGCCCTGCACAACGGGGCCGATGGTTATTTGCTCAAAACCGCTGAATCGGACCAACTGTGCGAGGCACTTGTAAAGGTGAACGAAGGTCATTCGGTCATCAGTCCTACCATGCTGAACAAATTAGTGTCTGGATTGCGCCACCCTGCTGTTGCGCCCACGACACCTGAAAATCCTTGCATCGCGAAATCACCATTGCAACTGCTAGACATGCTCTCGCCCCGCGAAAAAGATATCTTTATCCTGGTAGCCCAAAGCCTGAGCAACAAGCAAATTGCACGTGATCTGGACATCGCCGAGACCACTGTGAAGATCCACATTCAGCATATCTTCAAAAAGATGACGCTGAATTCCCGAGTTCAGATCGCGATTTTTGCGGCAACAAACGGAATCGTTTGATATTCATCAATTTTGATAGTTCCAAAGGAGGATGAAGATCAATCTTCATCCTCCTTTTGCTTGGGGGTAGATAAGCTTCAGATGGATACCCAAGGCTTGCCAAAAAAACCACACTCAATGCATGAGTTTGGAGAATACAAATGGCAAGTGATCTGGTTCAACAGCGAAAAGCATGGTCGGTGCTGATTGTCAGCACCCTGGCATTCACGGTTTGCTTCATGGTTTGGATGATGTTTGGTGTGATCGGGGTACCCATCAGGAAAACCCTGGACCTCAACGCCACGCAATTCGGTCTGTTGATGGCCATGCCGGTACTGACCGGCTCGCTGGTGCGGGTGCCGCTGGGCATCTGGACTGACCGCTATGGCGGTCGCATCGTGATGACGGTGCTAATGGCGCTGACAGTACCGGCCATCTGGCTCATGTCCTACGCCACAGCGTATTGGCATTTTCTGGTCATCGGCCTGTTTGTGGGCCTGGCAGGTGGCTCGTTTTCGGTGGGCACGCCGTATGTGGCGCGCTGGTTTCCAAAACACAAGCAGGGCATGGCCATGGGCGTGTACGGCGCGGGCAACTCGGGCTCGGCCGTCAATAAATTTGTGGCCCCAGTCATACTGGTGGCCTTTGGCTGGACGGCGGTGCCGCAGGCTTATGCAGCCATCATGGCGGCCACGGTGGTGCTCTTCTGGTTGTTCAGCCACAGCGACCCGGCACACCTGGTGCCCAGTCAGGTCTCGTTCACCGACCAGCTAAAGGCGCTCAAAGACCCCCGCGTGCTCAAGTACTGTCAGTATTACAGCATCGTGTTTGGTGGTTATGTCGCCCTGGCATTGTGGATGGTGCAATATTACATCGGCGAATACGGCCTAGACATCCGTTTAGCCGCTTTGCTGGCGGCTTGCTTCTCGCTGCCCGGTGGCGTGTTGCGCGCGGTGGGCGGCGTGCTAAGCGATAAATACGGCGCGCACAACGTCACCTGGTGGGTGCTGTGGGTCAGTTGGATCTGCCTGTTCCTTCTGTCTTACCCCCAAACCGAATTCACCATCGCAACCGTGACTGGTCCCAAAACTTTTGTGATCGGACTGAACGTATACGCCTTCACTGGTTTGATGTTCATCTTGGGCATCGCTTGGGCCTTTGGCAAAGCAAGTGTCTTCAAGTACATCGCCAACGACTACCCCGGCAACATCGGTGCCATCAGCGGCATCGTGGGGCTGGCCGGTGGTCTGGGCGGTTTTGTCTTACCCATCCTGTTTGGTGCGTTGGTGGACCTGACCGGCGTACGCAGCAGCGCCTTCATGCTGATGTACGGCGTGGTTTGGGTCTCGCTCATCTGGATGTACTGGACCGAAGTGCGCCAGACCGACGTCATGGGGTCAAGCGCAGTGATTGCTGCACCAGCCGATCAGCGCACCTGAACCATTCTGAAGGAATCAAAATGAACAATTCTTCCAAACAAACTGAAGGCAGCTCGACCGACATTGGCGACTGGCGTCCCGAAGACGAAAAATTCTGGGAAACAACCGGCAAGCGCATCGCTTACCGCAACCTTTGGATCTCGGTACCTGCGCTTTTGTGCGGCTTCGCCATCTGGGGCATGTGGGGCATCATCACCGTGCAGATGCTCAACCTGGGCTTCCCGTTCAGCCAGGCCGAACTGTTCAGCCTGACAGCCATCTCGGGCCTAGCGGGCGCGACCATGCGCATTCCCGCTTCGTTTTTGATTCGCTTGTCCGGTGGGCGCAACACCATTTTCTTGACGACCGCCATGTTGCTGGCCCCGGCCATAGGCACGGGGATCGCATTGCAACACCCTGTGTGGCCCTTGTGGGTGTTCCAGCTCATGGCCTTGTGGTCGGGCGTAGGCGGCGGCAACTTCGCCAGCTCCATGTCCAATATTGGCACCTTTTTCCCAAAGCGCTTGCAAGGCACGGCGCTGGGCCTTAATGCAGGGTTGGGCAACTTTGGCGTGACGACCATGCAGATCGTCATTCCGCTGGTCATGACCGTGAGCCTGTTTGGCGGCTTGGGAGGAGAGCCCACGACGCTGGTCAAAGACAGCGGGTGGATTTTCGGCAAGATCGCCGCAGGAACGCCCACCTGGATACAAAACGCGGGCTTTGCCTGGGTACTGTCGCTGGCGCCTTTGTCAGTGATCTGCTTTTTTGGCATGAACAACCTGACCACCGTCTCTCCTAACATCGGCGGCACCATCCCCGCCTTTTTGAAAATCATCTGGCTGTACACCTTGTCAGTTGTGCCCGCAGGTCTTGGCTTGTATTTGTAC
>CAXNFT010000218.1:0-4251 GCA_964201255.1 Rhodoferax sp. | reverse complement strand
CGCATTCGGTTGAACAGTAAAACCAGCGACATCGTGCTGCTGGTCTTGTTGTGGGCGCAGTTTGCGTTGGGCCTGGCCACCATACCGCTGTCGGCTCAGCACCTGGATGGCAGCATGATGCTCAAGCTGGCCGAATGGGCTCAGCGCATCGTCACTTTCCGCGGCGGTGGAGTGGAGTTGCTGGCTGAAGCCAGCTGGATTTTCAAGGCCCACATGTTCCTGGGCATGAGCATCTTCTTCATCTTCCCGTTCACCCGGCTGGTGCATGTCTGGAGCGGCTTTGGCACACTGGCCTATGTGGTGCGCCCCTACCAGGTGGTGCGCAGCCGCCGCGTGGGCATGATGTCACGTCCCCCGTTTGGCCGTGGCTGATCGGACGTCTACATTTTTGAAACCATGCATTGGGGCTTGACATGACTTTTGAAACTTTGGCAGACCAGTTGTCGGGCGCTGTGGGCGCATCTGGTTCGTGCGGCAGCGGTTCTTGCGGTTGCGGCAGCTCGTCTGTATCTTCGGCTTCATCTACAGCTTATGAGCGCATAGCAACATCTACGTCAATGGCGGTGCCTGCCGCGCAGTATGAAGCGACCAACGATGTTTTGATGGCTGAGATGTCTTCCACGCCACCTTCCATTAACGGCATCGCCTTGCTCGCCCCTGGCGAGAGCTTGTTGGCAGAAAATCTGATGGAGCGGGCGTATGCTGAACTGTTGCGGCAAGAGGCTGTGCGGTTGGGCCTGTTGCCTGCCTATGCTGGTTCGAGCGCACCCGAGCTTTGTGCCAAAGAGCAGGCCGTGATCGACCGCATGCTGGACAAGGAAGTGGTATCGCCCCAACCCACACCAGAAGAAGCGCAGCGCTATTACGATGCGCACAAGGCACAGTTCACGGTGGGGCAAGCCCGCCGTGTGCGCCATATTCTGTTTGCCGTGACGCCGGGTGTGAACGTGCCCGCTCTGGCGCAACGCGCCGAAGCGGCGTTGCTGGAGCTGAGCAACACATCAGTCTCACCCGAGCGCTTTGCGCAGCTTGCGGCCGAGTTGTCCAATTGTCCCTCGGGCGCACATGGAGGCGATTTGGGCTGGCTCACGCCGAATGACTGCGCCCCTGAACTCGCAAAAGAGTTGTTCTTCCTAGTCGAGTCCAGCCTAGTAGTGGGCTTGCGTCCGCGCTTGGTGCACACTCGCTTTGGCTTTCACATTGTCGATGTACTAGAAGTGAATCCAGGGCACCTGCCTGAATTTGCAAAGTTGCAAAACCAGATTGCCACCCGTCTGCATTGGCAGTCACGCGCCACCGCCTTAGGGCAATACATGCGCCGACTGGTCGGATTGGCGCAGGTGCAAGGCTTGGCGCTGGATGGAGACGCCTCGACCCTGGTGCAGTGAAGCGACGACCATGAGTGAGCATTTGATGCCGGATTCGGCCGACGAACTGTTGCTGCGTTTGCAGCGTTTTCATGCGAATTATTTTCCGCTGCACCAGCAGCGTTTTCAGGATCTGGTGGCGCAGGGGCAGCATCCCAAAACCTTGTTCATCGGTTGTTCAGACTCGCGTCTTGTGCCTTATCTTTTGACAGGCACTGGACCAGGCGAGTTGTTCATTGTGCGCAATGTGGGCGCACTGGTGCCGCCCTACGATGGTTCGCACGGGCTGCACGGCACCATGGCGGGCATTGAGTTTGCGGTGCTTCAGTTGCATGTGCAGCGCATCATCGTGTGCGGACACAGCCATTGCGGCGCCATCCGCACCGCCTATGAAGGCGCACCAGCAGAAGCGAAGGCGCTGCAAAGCTGGCTCAAACTGGCCGACGAGGCGTTGCTGCCAGTGCGACCCAGTCCCGAGGCTTTGATGCGCACTGAGCAGCGTTCGGTAGTCTTACAACTTGAACGCCTGATGGACTACCCCATGGTGCGTCGTGAAGTGGAAACGGGTCACCTGACCCTGCATGGCTGGCACTATGTGATTGAAGATGGCGAAGTGCATGTGTTTGATGTGCAGCAAGGCGATTTTGTGCCCGCTTCGAAGTCCTCGCACAGCGGCACCGGACCGTTTGCGCCGTATGTGGAGCATGATGGTCAGATCATGGCGAATTGAAAGCAATAGGTGAGGCCATGGAGAAATACATATATGAGCGATAACGACAAACGCACCGCCATCCGTCTGGCCAGCCATCTGATGGCTTCGCGCCAGACGGTGCTGCCCAAGCGCCTGGTGGCACCCGGGCCAGACGCGGCGGAACTGGCGCAATTGTTTCAGGCTGCTGCGGCTGCGCCTGACCATGATTTGATCAACCCTTGGCGGTTTTTGATCATCCCCGAGCACAAACGAGCCGATTTGGGTGATCTCTTTGCGGCCGCCTTGCTGGAGCGTGACCCGAGCGCATCGACCGAGCAACTTGAACAAGCCCGCGACAAGGCCCTGAGGGCCCCTTTGCTGATGCTGCTGATCGTGGACGGGGTCAAGGGCTCTATCGAAATTGACCTGAACGAGCGCGTGTTGAGCGCGGGCTGCGCCGTGCAAAACCTCATGCTACTGGCCAATGCCATGGGCTACGGCTCGGCCCTGACGAGTGGCAAGGCGCTCAAAGCCACCTGTTTTCGGGCTGGCTTGGGGCTGGGGGCTTCTGAACATGTTATTTGCTGTTTGAGTGTGGGCTCCGTGAGTTTGCGCAAACCCTTTAAACCACGCCCTGAGGTGAAGCAGTTCACTCGTATTTGGGGAGACAGCGCATGAGCCGCCTGACCAAATCGGGGGTTGCCATTGGTGTCAGTTTGCCAGGCGTGCGTTCTCCTGGCGTGGGTTTTGAAGCACCGTTTGAAATGCTTGAGGCCTGCCATGAGCGAGTTCAGCGCATGCTGGATCTGTTGACCCGGCTCAGGAATCATGTAGCAAAAAACGGATGCGACGTCCAAGCAAATGACGCTGCGGTGGACGTGATGCGCTACTTTGATCTGGCTGCACCTTTGCACCATCAGGACGAAGAGCTACATGTATTTCCGGCAGTACTGGCGATGCGCAACGACCAGCTAGATCTGCTGGTTTTGCGTCTTAGGCAAGAGCATCTTGAAATGGAAAACCTCTGGTGTCAGGTGCGTCTGGCGCTAGCGCGTGTGGAGCAAGAAAATGCCAACACCAAGGTCCCCTTCAGTCAAGCAGAACTGGCCTGCATGGACGCATTTGTTGCTATCTACATCAATCACATCCGGTCCGAAGAAGGTCTGGTGTTTCCAGGGGCCAGACGAGAATTGAACCCCGAACAGATGAGTGTAATTTCGAGGGAAATGACGCGTCGACGGGGTGGAAAGTAAGTATGTGAGTAGGTTGGTGTTGTCTGATTCATTAACAGGAAATGGGTTTTCACCTTCTAAAATTTCTCACATGAGTCGCCAACCCACAGAAACAAAAATTGACAAGACCGGCCTGAGGTACAAAGCCAAAGTTGGCGGCTCACCGTTCGGTGGATCAAGCCCCACAAGCACGATGAGCTGCTACAAGTGTGGATTGCACAAGCCTCGAGGGCTTGGCAGTTTCAAACGCCTGCTCAATCAGAGTATGTTTATCTGCGAAGAGTGTCGTCCCACAAAGGTCGCTGCGCAGATTTGAACGCAGAGGATGTTATGCGGTCATCGGCACTTTGAATTTCTTGAATTGATCCTCCCAAAGAACTGGGATATTTCGATAAATTTCGCTAAAAGAAAAATCAGAATCAAGATCATCGTCCAGTATGCGTCTGACAAGCTCTGGGCAAAGCAGGTTCATGTTCATCATTCGACTGACATAGCCTGGATCCACCTTTTCGTCAGCAGCAATTTCACGCAGATTTTTGAATTTCCCTGACTCCAGCATCATTTGCCATTGACGTCCGCGAGCAAGCGAAGTTTGCAAGACGGTCAAATCTTGCTTCTCTTTAAAGTCATTAAAGACGATGTTCTGTGGCAAGAAAACTTGTTGCCTGCCGCTGTATTTGCGAATTCGAATCGAGATCGAGATGGTGATCGTTCCATCCTCTTCTCGACGCATTGTGGAGGCGTCTTTTTGTTCAAGGGTAGTTAGTTTCATGGTTCTTGTAACTCCAGATTTTTATGTGCAACTTCAATGACCAAGTTCGCAATTCCTGAGGGGTGCAGCGATACCTCGATGCGTTCTGGGTAGACCACTACCTTCTTGACCAGTAGGTGCACGATTCGGTGTTGCTCTAATGGATAAAGAGAATCCCAAATTTTCTCGACACCAGCCATCAGATTGCTT
>CAXNFT010000217.1:0-4258 GCA_964201255.1 Rhodoferax sp. | reverse complement strand
CTGCGCGAGATCCAGCCCCGTATTCACCCCGGCATGCTGGTGATGGACGTAGGCTCAACCAAACGTGACGTGGCCGCCGCCTGTGAAAGCGCGCTGCGCGATCAGCAGGGCTGCTTTGTGCCGGCCCACCCCATTGCGGGGCGCGAGGTGTCGGGCGTGGCCCATGCAGACGCAACGCTGTACCAGGACCGGCTGGTGATTCTGACGCCCACTCGCTACACCCAGCCCGAGCCCTTGGCGCGGGCCGCCGACGTCTGGCGCGCCATTGGTTGCCGCGTGGTGCAAATGTCGCCAGCCCAGCATGACGCGGCACTGGCAGCGGTCAGCCACCTGCCGCACCTGTTGGCGTTTGCCTTCATCAATTCAGTCACGGCCCAAACTCAAGCGACCGACAGCCTGGCGGTGGCCGGTACCGGCTTTCGTGATTTCAGCCGCATTGCGGCCAGCGAGCCGCGCATGTGGCGCGACATCTTGCTGGCCAATCGGGATGAGATCCTGAGCCAGACACGGCAATTTCGCGCCAGCCTAGAGGCGCTGGAGCAGGCCATCGCCAACGCGGACGGCGACGGCGCAGCCCTTGAACGCCTGATCGAGCAGGCTAGCCTCGCCCGCGCCAATTGGCGCTTGGGCTAACCAACACCCTGATGTTCACCACCAAGTTTCTCGATATCCCGCCACTGGCCGGTGCTGCCGGCGCTTTGGTGTTGCCCGGCTCCAAGAGCATTTCTAACCGGGTGCTGCTGCTGTCGGCACTGTGCTTGGGCAGCACCACCCTGCACGACGTGCTGGATTCTGACGACACCCGCGTCATGCTCGCAGCCTTGCGCCAATTAGGCTGTGGGGTGCGCCAAAGCGGCACCACGGTCGAGGTGGACGGCCTGGGCGGGCAGCTGCCTGTGCGGCAGGCCCAGCTGTTCATGGGCAACGCCGGCACCGCCATCCGGCCGCTGACCGCCGCGCTGGCGGTGCTGGGCGGCGACTTTGAGCTGCGCGGCGTGCCCCGCATGCACGAGCGCCCGATTGGCGACCTGGTGGATGCGCTGCGCCAACTCGGCTGCCAGATCGAGGACCTGGGCCAGCCCGGCTACCCGCCGCTGCGCATCGGTCAACCCCAACTCAGGCTGGATGCACCGATCAAAGTGCGCGGTGACGTCTCCAGCCAGTTCCTGACCGCGCTGCTGATGGCGCTGCCGCTGGTGGCGCGGCGCGATGTCGTGATCGAGGTGGTGGGCGAACTGATTTCGCGGCCCTATGTGGAGATCACCCTCAAGCTGCTGGCGCGCTTTGGTGTGGTGGTGGCCCGCGACGGCTGGCAGCGCTTCACCATCCCTGCGGGCAGCCAACTGCGCTCACCGGGGAGTCTGCACGTCGAGGCCGACGCCTCATCTGCTAGCTATTTCATAGCACTAGGTGCAATAACTACGGGGCTTAGCGGCCAAAATGGCATAAAAATTCAGGGCCTGGGCCAGGACTCTATCCAAGGCGATATCCGTTTCATTGAGGCCGCACGGATGATGGGCGCGCAGATCGACAGTGGCCCCAACTGGCTGCACATCCGGCGTGGCGAGCCAGGCCAAGGCTGGCCCTTGAAGGCGATTGACCTGGACTGCAACCACATCCCCGATGCCGCCATGACGCTGGCGGTGATGGCGCTGTACGCCCAGGGCACCACCACGCTGCGCAACATCGCCAGCTGGCGGGTCAAGGAGACCGACCGCATTGCTGCCATGGCGACCGAGCTGCGCAAACTTGGCGCTTTGGTGGAAGAAGGCGCCGATTATTTACGGATCACGGCGCCCGCCAGCCCAGCCGACTGGCGCGCTGCCAACATCCACACCTACGACGACCACCGCGTCGCCATGTGCTTCTCGCTGGCGGCCTTTAACCCGGCCGGAGTTCCGGTGCGCATCGAAGACCCCAAATGCGTGGCCAAAACCTTCCCCGACTACTTTGAAGCGATGTTCGCACTGGCCCACACGCCGACCCAGGGCGTGCCGGTGATCTGTATCGATGGCCCGACCGCCTCGGGCAAGGGCACCTTGGCGGCTGGCGTGGCCAAGCAGCTCGGTTACCACTTTCTGGACTCTGGCGCGCTGTACCGCATTGCCGCGCTGGCCGCCCGGCGCGCTGGGCTGGCCCTAGAGCCCGGTCAGGAAGCAAGCATTGCCACACTGACACGTGACCTGAATATCCAGTTTGACGTGGACCGGGTCTTGTTGGACGGCGAGGACATCAGCGATGCCATAAGGACCGAAGAGGCTGGCATGGACGCCTCCCGCGTGTCGGTGCTGCCCCAGGTCCGTGACGCCCTGCTGGCCCTGCAGCACGGCTTTGCCCGGCTGCCAGGCCTGGTGGCGGATGGCCGCGACATGGGCACGGTGGTTTTCCCGACGGCGGCACTCAAGATTTTTCTGACCGCCAGTGCCGCACAGCGCGCGCAGCGGCGCCATAAACAGCTGATTTCAAAGGGAATTTCAGCTACACTCGGCGGTCTTCGTGCTGACTTAGAAGCGCGTGACGCACGGGACATGTCCCGCAGCACCGCGCCTTTAAAGCCCGCCGTAGATGCCCGGTTGCTGGACAACTCCAATCTTTCGATTGAACAATCGTTGAGTTTGGTGTTGGATTGGTGGCAGGACAAGCAGCCCTTCAAAGCCATTTGAGGGGCTTATCCGGCCCACAACTGCCTTCTCGCGTCGCAATTGACGCACTGCAGATGTGGTTCAACAAACTAACCGCGGCACCAGCCGCAATCAAAATGTCAGAATCTTTTGCCGCCCTGTTTGAAGAGTCCCTACAACGCACCGAAATGCGCCCGGGCGAAGTCATCACTGCTGAAGTGGTGCGTATCGAACACAGTTTTGTTGTGGTTAACGCCGGCCTCAAGTCTGAAGCCTACGTGCCCCTGGAAGAATTCAAGAACGACAAGGGCGAACTCGAAGTCCAGGTCGGTGATTTCGTCTCGGTGGCCATTGGGTCCATCGAAAACGGCTACGGCGACACCATCCTGTCGCGCGACACCGCCAAGCGTCTGGCTTCATGGATGAGCCTGGAAAAAGCCCTGGAAACCGGCGAATTCGTCACCGGCACCACCAGCGGCAAGGTCAAGGGCGGCCTGACCGTGCTGGTCAATGGCATTCGTGCATTCCTGCCGGGCTCCTTGGTTGACACCCGTCCCACCAAAGACCTGTCTCCGTACGAGAACAAGACCCTGGAATTCAAGGTCATCAAGCTCGACCGCAAGCGCAACAACGTGGTGCTGTCACGCCGTGCCGTGGTCGAAGCGTCCATGGGCGAAGAGCGCGCCAAACTGATGCAGACCCTCAAAGAAGGCTCTGTGGTGCATGGTGTGGTCAAGAACATCACTGAGTACGGCGCCTTTGTCGACCTCGGTGGCATTGACGGCCTGTTGCACATCACCGACATGGCCTGGCGCCGGGTTCGTCACCCCAGCGAAGTGGTCACCGCCGGCCAGGAAATCACCGCTAAGATCCTTAAGTTTGACACCGAGAAAAATCGCGTGTCACTGGGCCTCAAGCAAATGGGCGATGACCCATGGATGGGCGTCAACCGCCGCTACCCCCAAGGCACGCGCATGTTTGGCAAGATCACCAACATCGCCGACTACGGCGCGTTTGTGGAACTCGAGCCCGGCATCGAAGGCCTGGTGCACGTGTCTGAAATGGACTGGACCAACAAAAACGTGGCGCCCAGCAAGATCGTGTCCCTGGGTGATGAAGTCGAAGTCATGGTGCTGGAGATCGACGAGGACAAGCGCCGCATCAGCCTGGGCATGAAGCAGTGCAAGGCCAACCCCTGGCAAGAATTTGCCCAAAACACCAAGCGCGGCGACCGCGTCAAGGGCCCGATCAAGTCGATCACCGACTTTGGCGTGTTCGTTGGTCTGGCTGCTGGCATCGACGGCCTGGTGCACCTGTCTGACCTGTCCTGGAACGAAGCCGGCGAAGCCGCCGTGCGCAACTACAAAAAGGGCCAGGACGTGGAAGCCATCGTGCTGGCCGTCGATGTGGACCGCGAACGCATCTCGCTGGGCATCAAGCAGCTCGACTCCGACCCGTTCACCACCTTTGCCTCCATCAATGACAAGGGTCAGGTTGTGACCGGCAAGGTCAAGACCGTGGACGCCCGTGGCGCTGAGATCGATCTGGGCGAGGACATCATTGGCTACCTGCGAGCCAGCGAAATCTCGCGCGACCGCGTCGAAGATGCCCGCAATGTGCTCAAAGAAGGCGACGAA
>CAXNFT010000216.1:0-4290 GCA_964201255.1 Rhodoferax sp. | reverse complement strand
GAGTCCAGCGGCCGACTGTGGAAGTAGGCGTCGCTCTCGGCCGCGCTGACCTGCTCCACCACGCCCTCGACGCGCACCACCCGCTCCAGCTCGACCCAGTGGAACTGAAGGGCCGCGAAGGGGTTGCCGGCCAGTTCCTGCCCCTTGCGCGAGGCGTAATTGGTGTACCAGACGATGCCGCCTGCGTCAAACCCCTTGATCAGCACCACCCGTGTGCTTGGGCGCAGGTCGCTGCCCACGGTGGCCAGGGTCATGGCGTTGGGCTCGGGCAGCTCGGCTGCAATCGCCTCCTGCAGCCACTGTGCAAATTGTTGCAGCGGGTCAGCGTGGGAGTCGTCTTCGCTGAGTTCAGCGCGTTCGTAGCTTTTGCGGAGGTCGGCGAGTGAGGTCATGGCCTCAGTATAAAGAGCAGGCCGGTTTCTGGCATGCTCGGGGCCATGTCGCCAACTCACCACTTGCTATCACCCCCCACCGTGCTTGTGCTGGCTTCGGGCCGGGGAGAGCGCTTTGCTGCGTCGGGCGGGCGGGTCCACAAATTGCAGGCCTTGCTGGGCGACAAGACTGTGCTGCAGCGCACGCTGGATGCCGTGCGCGCCAGCGGCCTGCCCTGGCACCTGGAGGACGTCGGCCACCCCGGCATGGGCGACTCGATCGCGGCGGCGGTGCGGGCTACTGCCAACGCTGACGGCTGGCTGGTGTTGCCCGGTGATCTGCCGCTCATTCAAGCTGACACGCTGCGCCAAGTCGCGCAGGCGCTGCAAGATCACCCGGTGGTCGTGCCTGTATTTCAGACTCAGGGCGGACCGAGGGGCCACCCGGTCGGCTTTGGCCGCAGCTGCGGTGGGGCTTTACTCGCCTTGAAGGGAAATCAAGGCGCAGCCCCCGTGCTGCGGTCGTTTGTTGCTACTGAATTGATAGTGAATGATTCTGGCACCGTGACCGACATTGACACCCTGCAAGACCTGGAGAGGGCTTCTGCGCTCTGGGCAGCGCGCCAGTCTTGACGGGCCTCGCCCGCCCTGGGCGGAGTGCTTCAGGCTACTTGAGGGCCGATGAAGGCTTTGATACTGACATGGATGACTGCGATGGCTGCTTCGGTACTCAGGCCTTGATCACGGCGCAATCGTATCCAGGCCTCTGGGCTGAGGAGCATCAGCAGGGCCTCGAACCGGGGTATATCCTCTTTGAGCGACTTGGGCAAAATGTGCTCCAAAACAGCCCGTTCCAGCTCGACTTTGCGTTGAAATCTGGAGTCTACCAGTGCTGAGTTGTGGCGATGTACTTGCCCGCTGATCAAAAAAGGCGTGATCGAGTCGTAAAGTTGGCAGCGCACCTCGATGTTCTCCATCAGGCGTTCCTGCCAGGTGTCCGCTTTCATGATCATTTGCAGCATCAAGGCCACACTGATTCCCAACTCCTGGTCAATCTCCTGGTACAGGCTGTCCATATCGTCAAAATGACGAAACACCGTGCGCAAACCGACGTCGGCCCGCTCAGACACTTCTTCGGCGGTCGGTGAAACCTTGCCTTCCTGCACCAACTCGGTCACAGCGCGGACAATACGTTTACGCGTTTCAATCGTTCGACTGCGCCGGCCATCTCGCTGCTTGAGCGGTGCCGTCGTGCTTTCTGGGCTCGGAGTTTTAGTCATAAATTAATTGAGCGATGTCAAATAAACTGTCATTTGGCCCGAGTCTAACCGTGTGTCGCTGCGGCGCGTGTTAGGGTTGTCCCGTCTGCTCGCTGCATTTTGTTTTGGCATTTTGAGTGCCATTAAAGGCTAAACTGTTACCATGAAAAATTCAAGAACCTGGTTACTGGCGCTGCTTTTGGCGGCAGCCTGTGGTGTCTTGGCTGCTGCGACGCGCCCGAACCTGGTGGTGCTGGTGGCTGACGACTGGGGTTTTACCGACCTGGGTGCTTTTGGCGGAGAAATTGACACGCCCCACCTTAACGCGCTGGCGCGGCGCGGCACCCGGTTTGCCAATTTTCATGCCGCTGCCTCTTGTGCGCCGACGCGGTCCATGCTGCTGACCGGGGTGGACAACCACCGCAACGGCGTCGGTAACCTGCGGGAAACCCTGCCACGCGAGCACATCGGCAAGCCCGGTTACCAGGGCTCGATGACGCCCAACGTCGTCACGGTGGCCAGCCTGCTCCAGGACAGCGGTTACCGCACTTACATCACCGGCAAGTGGAACGTGGGCTCCGAGCCCTATAACCTGCCCAACCGGCGCGGTTTTGATCGCTCCATCGTGCAGGGCGACACTGGCTCGGACAACTGGCAGCCCCAGAAGCGCTACCTTCCGCATGGCCCCCGGGTGGACTGGTTTGAAGACGGCAAGCCTGCTGTCATGCCGGCCGAGTTCTACTCCTCCACCTACTTTGTCGACCGCATGATCGGCTACCTTAAAGAAGACCCGGCGCAGCACAAGCCGTTTTTTGCCTACGTGGGCTTTCAGGCCAACCACGTGCCCATTCAGGCACCCAAAGCTTTTGTCGACAAATACAAAGGCAAGTACAAGGACGGTTGGGATGCGTTGCGAGAGCAGCGCCGCAAGAGCGCGGCCGCCCTGGGGGTGATCCCGTCCGACACGGCGATGGTGCGTATGCGTACCACGGAAGACTGGAATGCCCTGAGCGAGAAAGACAAGCTGTACCAGCAGCGGCAGATGGAAATCTATGCCGCCATGGCCGATGCCATGGACGCCGAGGTCGGCCGGCTGGTGGCCCACCTCAAGGCCACCGGGGCTTATGACAACACGGTGTTCGTCTTCATGTCGGATAACGGCGCCGAGGGCTCGGACTACAACGAGGCGCAGATCTGGCTCAAGACCCAGTACAGCCAGGACATCGACCAGCTCGGTGCCAAGGGCGCCTATGGCATTCCCGGGCCGAGCTGGGCCAGCGCCATGGCGTCGCCGCTGACCGGCTACAAGTTTTACGCGGCCGAGGGCGGCATCCGGGTGCCGATGTTCATTGCCGGTTTGCCCGGTGCCCCGGGCAATGCCCTGAGCCATGCGCTCACGCATGTGACCGACCTGGCGCCCACGCTGTTGGACCTGGCCGGCGTGCCCCAGCCCGGCCGCAGCTACCGCGACCAGCCGATCGAGCCGATGGCGGGAAAAAGCCTGCTGCCGCTGCTCACTGGCGCCGCCACGGGCGTGCGCACCAGCGACGAGCCGCTGGGCTATGAGCTGGCGGGTAACCTGGCCCTGTTCCGCGGCAACCTCAAGCTGGTCAAGAACAGCCCGCCGGTGGGCGACGGCCAATGGCGCCTGTACGACATCGTCAAAGACCCGGGCGAAACCCGTGACCTGCAGGGCGACATGCCGCAGCTGTTTGCCACCATGCAGCAAGACTACCTGGCTTACGAGAAAGCCCATGGCGTGCTGCCCATGCCCGAGGGCTACAACCCGCAGCGGGCGGTATTGATCAACGGCTTGTACAACTACTGGTGGCCCACCTACGGGCCAGGCGCCTTGGTGCTGCTGGTGTTGCTGACCGGTGGCATCGTGCTGTGGAAAAGGAAGCGTCGGGCCCAGCATCCATGAGGCCTGGTGGCTATTTTGACTCACCCTGGCCGGCCGAGGACGGCGGCCCGCAGCGGCTACAGACCGCGCCGATTGCCAGCGCGCCGGGCCTGAACCTGCGCCCGGGTGAGCGCCTGGCCTGCACCACGCGCCACACCCTGCTGTCCACAATGACGGTGCTGGGCGCACCGGGAGAGGTCTATTTGCTGACCCACTCAGCCCTGCGCGCCCGGCTGGGTTTGGCCACCACCGCCTGCGTGGAAAAAATTGATCCTGTCAGCCTGCAGCCGCTGGCCCGTTCGCCTCGCTTGCCCGGCGGCCCCATGTGGCCGGGTGGCATGGCGGTGCACCGCAATGGCGACTTGTTTGTGGTCTACGGCCGCTACCTGCACCGGCTCAACCGCCAGTGCCAAACGCTCGCCAGCCTGCAACTGCCCGTCGATGCCCCCTACAACTCCTTCGTGGTGCTGGACAACGGCCTGATCGTCACCAAAAATCTGTCGGATACCGTGGCCGCCCGCCTGACCGTGGTCGACCCGGCCACCACGGCGCGCGCCTGCCCCGACCAGGACTGCCCGGAGCCGTCGATCGCCCGGCTTAGCGCCATCGGCAACACGGTCTACGTGGTGGGTGTGCGCTCCATTTTTCGCTACCACTGGTCAGATGCTGCGTCACAGCTGGTGTTTGATGCAGGCTGGCGCTTCGACTACATCGGTGCCAGCGGCCAAAGCTACGGCTGGGACGTGGTGCTGGACGG
>CAXNFT010000215.1:0-4308 GCA_964201255.1 Rhodoferax sp. | reverse complement strand
GGTGTTCATGGTTAACGGTATCGCCAGCGCGATTCCAGCCACGCTGCTGCTGTTCTTTGTACAGGACGTGCTGCAGGCACCGCGCACTGCCGAACCACTCTTCCTGGGCGCCTATTTTGTCGCAGCCGCCTTCTCGATCCCGGTCTGGTTGCAGATCGTCGGCCGACTCGGACTGGTGCGCGCCTGGGGACTGGGCATGCTGTTGTCGATTGCCGTCTTCGTCTTTGCCGCCGGTCTGGGCGCGGGCGATACGGCGGCTTTCGCCGCTGTGTGCGCGCTGTCCGGCATCGGTCTGGGCGCAGACCTGGCCGTGCCCGGTGCCCTGCTGGCGGGCCACATCGCCAGCAGCGGTGACCAGGGCGCGCAAGAGGGCAGCTATTTTGGCTGGTGGAATTTTGCGAGCAAACTCAATCTAGCCTTGGCGGCCGGTCTGGCGCTGCCAGCACTGGCGGCGTTCGGTTATCAACCTGGCACCCGCGACGAGGCAGCCCTGGCGACCCTCTCTGCGGCCTATTGCCTGCTGCCCTGTGGCCTCAAGCTGCTGGCTGCCACACTGCTTTACACCCTGATCATCCGGAGAACGCCATGAAACGACGCCTCTTGCTCGCCGCTGCCGCAGCGGCCGCTCCCACCCTGCTGCTCAGTGCTTGTGCCTCGCAACAGATCGAGACCTACGCTCAAGAAAAACCGCTGCTCGACCTGATGCAGTACTTCAACGGCACGCTGGACGCCTATGGCGTCTTCACCGACCGCTCGGGCACTGTGGTCAAGCGGTTCACCGTCGTCATGGTCTGTACCTGGAACGGCGACGAGGGCGTGCTGGATGAAGACTTCCGCTATTCAGACGGCAGCACGCAAAAGCGCATCTGGCGATTGCGCAAGCTCGGCGATGGCCGCTTCAGCGGCCGCGCCGACGATGTCGTGGGCGAAGCTCGTGGCGAGACCCGTGGCAACACCTTTCATTGGACCTACACCCTTAACCTGCCTGTTGGGGGCAATGTGTTCGAGGTGCAGTTCGATGACTGGATGTACCTGATGACAGACAAAGTCATGCTCAACAAAGCCGCCATGAGCAAGTTTGGCGTTCAACTGGGCGAGGTCACCCTGTCGTTCGTGAAACGCTGATCGACCACCTATGCCGCTCTTTGCCCCACTCAACCCGCCCCTGCTTGACTGGCAGGGCCAGACGGTCTGGATAGTTGGTGCCTCGACCGGCATCGGGCGGGCTACCGCCTCAGCGCTGCACCGGGCCGGCGCGCGGGTGACCGTGTCAGCCCGCAAGGCGGATGACCTGGCAGCCTTCGTAGCGCAGCACCCTGGCAGTCAAGCGCTGGCGCTGGATGCCACCGACCCAGCGGCTGTGACCCTAGCCGCTACCCACTTGCTGGCACAAGGGCCGCTCGACTGCGTGGTCTATTGCGCAGGCCACTATCAGGCAATGCGGGCTGAAGCCATGGACGTTGCCGACATGCAGCGCCACCTGGCGGTCAATTACCTCGGTGCCCTGTACCTGCTGGATGCTGTGTTGCCGGCCCTGCTGGCACGTGGCAGAGGCCACATCAGCTTGGTTGGCAGCGTGGCTGGCTACCGCGGCCTGCCCAACAGCCTGGCCTACGGCCCGACCAAAGCGGCCCTGATTAACCTGGCCGAAAATCTTTACTTGGATCTGCACCCGCGTGGCTTGGGTGTATCGATTGTCAACCCCGGCTTTGTAGAGACCCCCCTGACTGCTGGGAATGCCTTCAGCATGCCCGCCCTGATTACCCCGGAACAGGCCGCCAGCGCCATGCTTGCCGGCTGGCGCAGCGGCACCTTCGAGCTGCACTTTCCCAGGCGCTTTACCCTGTGGATGCAGGCGCTGCGCTTGCTGCCTGACCGCATTTTTTTCGCCTTGGTTCGGCGCGTCACCCAATGACTACAACACCCCTGGCCCCGGCCGTTTCCGTGGCGCGCGTCGTCAGCTTTTTTGAAAACCTGACGCCGGACAGCGTGGCTGGCATCGGTCAGATTTACGATGGGCAAGCGCGCTTCAAAGACCCGTTCAATGAGGTGACGGGCGTGCCAGCAATCAAACGCATTTTTGACCATATGTTCGCGTCACTGCACGAACCACGTTTTGTGGTGACGCAGCAGGTGGTGCAAGAGGATCAGTGCTTTCTGACCTGGGAGTTCCATTTCAGATTCCGAACTTATCGGCCGGCACAGCCCCAGGTCATCCTGGGCGCCTCGCATTTGGTGTTTGCCGCCACAGGCCTGGTGACACTGCATCGCGACTACTGGGATGCCGCTGAAGAGCTTTATGAAAAACTACCCCTGGTGGGTGGTTTGATGCGCTGGCTCAAACGACGCGCCAACCACTAACGATCGATCGCCGCTGTCAGGCAGGTACCGTGTCGGCGAAACTGGCGCGCTGCATCAGTTTTTCATGGAGCTTCGTCAGGTTAGGGTAGAGCGAGCGCCAGTCAATCTGGGGAAAGCGGAAATCCAGGTAGCCCAGGGCGCAGCCCACCGCAATATCCGCCAAACTCAGGTGAATGCCAACACAGTAAGACTTATCCGCCAGGCCTTGGCTCATGGCGCGCAGCGCTGCATGCACCTTGCCCAATTGCCGGTCAATCCAGGCCTGGCTGCGCTCGGCGTCACTGCGTCCAGCCCAGGTGGCCTCAAGCCGGGCCAACAGCGAGGCATCGAGCAAACCATCGGCCAGCGCCTCCCAAGTCTTGACCTCGGCCCGCTCACGCCCAACCGACGGAATCAGCTTGCCCACCGGTGACAGGGTGTCCAAGTATTCGACGATCACACGGGAATCCTGCAAGGCCTCTGACCCCTCCATCACGAGACAGGGCACTTTTCCCAGGGGATTGAATTCTCCAATCAGCGTCTCGGCGGTCCAGACGTTCTCAAGGACAAAGTCGTACTCGAGCTTCTTTTCGGCCATGACGACACGGACTTTGCGGACATAGGGACTGGAAGCTGAGCCAATTAATTTCATGAGGGAACCGTAGATGATGACGCTTTCATTCTATCCATTCGTATCGCTGCGCTTGGGTAGGTCGGCGCAGACGCAGGTCCTACAATCCAAGTATGACTTTTTCTGCCATTTCAGCCTTGTCACCCTTAGATGGGCGCTACGCCGGCCGGATGGCCAAACTGCGGCCCATCATGAGCGAACTGGGCTATATGCAGCGCCGACTGCAGGTTGAGGTCGCGTGGTTGGTGGCCTTGAGCGATGCCGGTTTCCAGGAGTTTTCGCCGCTGACAGCGGCTGCCCGGCGCTACCTGAGCGGCTTAGTACTGAATTTTTCCGAAGTCGATGGCGAGGCCATCAAGGCGATTGAAAAGACCACCAACCATGACGTAAAAGCGGTGGAATACTGGATCAAGGCCAAGTTTGAGGGCCACGCCGAGCTGCTGGCTGCCAGTGAATTTGTGCATTTCGCCTGCACCAGCGAGGACATCAACAACACCAGCCACGCCTTGCAACTCAAAGCCGGCCGTGAGCAGGTACTGCTGCCGGCACTGGACGTCATCATTGGGAAACTGCGCGAGATGGCGCATGCCTTTGCCCATGTGCCCATGCTCAGCCGTACCCATGGCCAGACTGCCAGCCCAACCACGGTCGGCAAAGAGATTGCCAACGTGGTGGCGAGGCTGGATGCGGCGCGCAGCCGAGTTGCCAGTGTGCGCCTGCTGGCAAAGATGAACGGTGCCGTCGGCAATTACAACGCCCATCTCTCGGCCTGGCCCGACTTTGACTGGGAAAGCTTCAGCCGCCGCGTGGTGGAGTCGCCGGAGCCCGTCGGCTTAGGCCTGCAATTCCAATCCTACAGCATCCAGATTGAGCCGCACGATTACATGGCCGAACTGTTTGATGCAGTTGCCCGTGTGAATACCATCCTGATCGACTGGTCGCGCGATGTCTGGGGCTATGTGTCCCTGGGCTACTTCAAGCAAAAGCTGCGTGAAGGGGAGGTTGGCTCCAGCACAATGCCACACAAGGTCAACCCCATAGATTTCGAAAACGCCGAAGGTAATCTGGGCTTGGCCAACGCCTTGCTGCGACACCTGAGCGAGAAACTGCCAATTTCACGCTGGCAGCGTGACCTGACCGACTCCACCGTGTTACGCAACATGGGTGTGGCGCTGGGCCACGCTAGTCTGGCTTACCACTCATTGGCTACCGGGCTGGCCAAGCTGGAGCTCAACGAAGCCGCGATTGCCGCTGACCTGGACGCCGCCTGGGAAGTGCTGGCCGAGCCGATTCAGACCGTCATGCGCCGCTTTGGCCTGCCACAACCCTATGAACAG
>CAXNFT010000214.1:0-4338 GCA_964201255.1 Rhodoferax sp. | reverse complement strand
ATATCGACCACCATCTCAACCGTTGGCGGCAATGTCACTTTGAGCAAGCGCACGGTTTCATGGACCACGTCGGCTAACTGCAGGGCAACCCGGGCGGGCGATTCATTGCGGCTGAACGCCAGGATCTGGCGAACCAGGTCACGGGCGCGGCGCCCGGCCTTGTCAATTTCTGCCAGACTGATCAGGGCCGGTGAATCCTGGCCGGCGTCTTGCTGCGCCAGAGCCACATTGCCCAAAATAGCGCCAATGATATTGTTGAAATCATGCGCAATGCCGCCCGCCATGGTGCCCACTGCCTGCATTTTGTGCGATTCCCGCAGTTGTGATTCCAGCGTGTTGCGGTGCGCTTCGATCTTCTTGCGGGCACTGAGATCGCGCGCAAAAACGGTGGTGGTGTCGCCGTCTGGGTGATGCTCAAATGACATGCTGACCTCTATGGCCACCAGCTTGCCGTCTGCCGTCAGCCCCGTGATCTCACCGAGTTGGGCGTGGGTGGTCAGATGGTTGTCCGACAGAAAGTCCACGGCTGCAGGCAGAAAGCGGCCAAGCTCACTGCCCAGCGCCTGGGCCGCCGGACACTCAAACAGGTCTGCCGCTGTTGGGTTGAAGATCGTGATGCGCTGATCACGATCGACGCAGATGATGGCGTCCAACGAGGCGTTGATGATGGCGGCCAAGCGGTTTTTGCTCAGCTGCAGCTCTTCATTGCGGTCCCGCAGCGCCGCTGCGCTCTCCCGCAGCGCACGGCGCTCTGTCAGCAGTGGGCCCTGGTCGATGATGGCGCATATGAAATGGGCCAGCTCATCCTGCGCATTTTCAATCCGGGCAATGTGCAGGTCGCCGGTGATCACGCCACCTGAGCCGCAACAGAACACCACCTCGCTGGTTTCGCAGGTGGCCTGCTCAGCCGCGGTCACAAAGGCGTTTGCCACCCGGGTGGTGTGGGCCTCACTGACAAACGGCAGCAAAAAATTGAGCGGCGGGTCGTGTTCAAGTGGACGAAACAGGCGCAAGGCCATGGCATTGCTTTCGAGCACCAGACTGTTTTCGTCAACCACCATCAGTGCGAGGGGCACATTTGAAAACAGGGTCAAAAAGCGCTCTGAAGCGCCTTCGGCCGCCGCCTGGCTATAGCGCAGGGCCTGGTTCTGAATTTCCAGTTCAGCCTGGTATTTGCGCAAGTCCCGCACCATTTGCGGTGGCGAGAACGCCGGGCTGCCGGGCTCGGGCTGGCGCTCGTTGCGCCGCAATCTTCGGCGCACCCCTGGGTTGGGGGGGGGCGTGGGTTTCGGGCGTGACAGGCTTCGCATCAGTTCGATCCGAAATTGCCCACGGCCCTGGTCAGGCGGCGGTGCAGGGTTTAGCCGCGTGCAGGGGCATTCTTCAATTTGCCGCGTACTGGCACCACCGTGGTCACGGTTGGTCGTACCGCATCTGGCGACACGGCCTTGGGTGGCGAGACGTCCTTCTTGGGTTTTTTCACCATCTTGTTGTTGTTTTGCTGTCCTTTTGCCATTTTCATGCTCCTAGGTTGGGTTCCCTGCCGAAGGAATCAGCGACAGGGCTTGGGGAAATGCTTGGGCCGGTTTTGCTGCTGCAAGACCGCCTTCAGCGGCGTACCACAGCGTCGCCGGGTTGGTAGTCGGCTGCTTTGAGCGGGCTGTGTTTTGTGATGAATGCCCTCAAAACATCGGCGTCGACAAAGCCGGTATTGACGTGGCTTTTGTGGTTACTGACCTTGGGGTAGCCATCGCCGCCGGTGGCTTGAAAATTGTTAATGACCATCCGATAGGTTTTGCCTGGGTCGAGCGGGGCCTTGTTGATCCGGACATTGCTCGCCTTGCCACCAGAGATATCAAGACTGACCCCGGCGAACTGCGCAAAAGCGCCAGAGCCGACTGACATTTTGGCGGCTGCATTCAAGTAGTCCATCACTTCGGTGCCGCTCAGGTCAACAGTGCTCAGGGTGTTTCCGAAGGGCTGGACCTTGAGCACGTCCTTGTACGTGATCTTGCCCGCAGCCAGGGAGTCGCGCACGCCGCCAGCGTTGACGATGGCGAAATCAGCCCGGGTTTTGTCCATCGCTGCCAAACCAATCAGCACCGCCAGCGAGGCTGGTTTGGCACGAACCACGGAGCGATCACCCTCCAGCCGACCATCGCTGGCGCCGATTTCAATGCCCAGCTTTTGCTGACCAAAGGCCTGGTAGGGGGTCAGCAAGGCCAGCATGTCCGGGTCTTCGGCAATCTCTTCGGTGTAAGTCACCAGGGTGGTCTTGCCGTCGGCCCCTTTGACTGGTTTCTTCAGGTTGACCGGAATCAGGGCGTACTTGACCAATTTGAACTCGCCATTACGGTACTCAAAGTCAGCCCTGCCCACGTATTTTCCCCATTCGTGGGCCTGCACAATCCAGGTGCCGTTCTGGCGGTCGGGTTTGCATTCGGTGCCCGGCACATAGGCGCGGTCCAGCACGTTCTCAGCCTTCATGCAGGCCGGGTTCTGGGTGTGGCCACCCACTACTAGATCGATGCCCTTGACGGCGCGGGCCAGTTCCACGTCGCCAGGAGACTGGGTACCGCTGTTGCCGTTTTCATAATGCCCCATGTGGGTGGCGGCTATGACCACATCAGCCTTGGCGCGCAATTCGGGCACTACCTTTGCCGCCTCGGCGGTCACGCTGCGGAATTCGATGTTTTTGACGTTCTCGGGCAGCACCAATTTGTAGGTGTCTTCTGTGGTGAAGCCCATGACGCCAATTCGCAAACCACCCACGGTGAAGACCTTGTAGGGGTCGAACATGCGCTTGCCGTGCTCATAAATATTGGCAGACAACATGGGGAACTGAGCCAGGTCGCGCTGCATTTTCAGCACGCCTAGGGGCTTATCAAACTCATGGTTACCGACGGCCATCGCCTGGTATCCCAGCAGGTTCATGCCCTTAAAGTCAGGCACGGCGTCTTGCAAGTCGCTCTCTGGCACGCCGGTGTTGACATCACCACCGTCGAGCAGCAGGCTGTGGCCGCCGCTGGCTGCCACCTCGCGCCGGATGCGGTCAATCACTGTTTTGCGTGCTGCCATGCCGTACTCGCCGTCGCCATTTTTCCAGAAATGGCCATGGTGGTCGTTGGTGTGCATCACGGTGATGCGGTAGGTCTTGTCTTTTTCGGGGCCGCCTGTGGTTGGGATGGCACAAGCCGCCAATGCCGAGGCGGCCAACAAGTAATAAGTGACACGTGTCAGGTTCATGAACAGGTCCGATCAAATTATTGAGGCAAACAACTAACCGACGCCCTGGGTACATGTCCTAGGCAACCAGGCCGGACATGATTATGGCTTCTCCCGGGCTTGGCTCACCTCAAGCTCTGTCACAGGTGCTGACCGGTTGCCCCAGCTGCTGCGCAGGTAGGTAGATAGCGCCGCGATTTCACGGTCGCTCAGATTCAATACAAAAGGCGGCATGCCGAATGGTCGCGGGTTCCGCGCTGTGGCGGGTGTGTAGCCGCCCCAAAGGATGGTCTGTATCAGGTTGTTGGGGTTGGGCATTGTGACGGTGCGGTTGCCGGCCAGGGCCGGATAGGCGTCAGGCACACCTTGTCCCTGTTCGCCGTCGCCAGCCGGTCATCATCGCTCAGGTATTGGGTGCTGTGGAGGACCACTTGGGCCATCGGGCCGGTGGCAACTCCGCGCGCCGAGACCCCGGTCTGCAACCACAGACTGACTTCGTCCAGAGACCAGTTGCCAACCAGCCGATTGCGCGGGGTATGGCAGGTGCCGCAATGCCCCAGCCCATTGACCAGATCGGCGCACCGGCTAGCCACAGAGCTCGCCACCGAAGCTGTGCCGCCCGCGCTAACCGCACCGCCGGGCGTGAAGTACAGGCCACGCCAGAGCGCCAACGCCGTCTGGGTGCGGTAGGTCCAACGCAGGGCGTCCGACTCGGCACGGCTCAATTGAGTGAAGCTTGTGCAGGGAAACGCCGTGCACAGCCGCCGCCATGGCAGCTGATGCAGGCCGGGATCTTTTTTTGCGCGTCCCCCTACATCGCCAGGGTCCGGCCACGCGCAAGCTGAGCGGGCGTGGTGGCTGCAACGGAGGTGGGTGGTGGGTAAGGCAGGTTCATGCCAGCAAAGTGCTGCGCCACCGCCATCAAATAGGCATCAGTCAGAGGCACGAGCAGGCCAGACATCAGTTTAAATTTGCAGCGACAATGCGCTCCCTGTTGTACCCACCGGCTCATCGAGCCCCTTTATTTTTCCATGTCCAGTTCATCCAGCATTGAGGTTCGTTCCGCCACCTTTCGAGATTTCAAAGCCATCACGGACGTCCACCTTGCGGCCA
>CAXNFT010000213.1:0-4351 GCA_964201255.1 Rhodoferax sp. | reverse complement strand
CCCGGTCAAGGCAGGGATGACGACGAGCGCCAGGGATGACACTCGGCGCACCGCCACCCGGATTTGCAGGGACAATTCAGTCCATGTACTTATTGTTTGAAGAAGCCGGCAAATTCATGGCCGGGCGGGTGTTGTCTGAGGCGGACACTTCGGCGCAGGTTGAGTTGGAGAGCGGCAAGCGGGTCAAGGTCAAGGGCGCCAACATGCTGCTGAAGTTCGAGAAACCGGCGCCGGCCCCCTTGCTGGCGCAGGCGCAGGCGCTCAGCATGGAAATCGAGCTGGAGCTGGCCTGGGAGTTTTCGCCCGAGGACGAGTTTGGTTTTGCCGAGCTGGCGCGCGACTATTTTTCAGTCAACGCCACGCTGGAGCAGCAGGTGGCCATGCTGCTGCGGCTGTTTGAGGCGCCGCACTACTTTCGCCGAGCCGGCAAGGGGCGCTTTCGCAAGGCGCCGGCAGAGGTGATTGCTCAGGCCTTGGCGGCGATTGAGAAGAAAAAGCAGCTGGCCTTACAGATTGAACACTGGGTGCAGCAGCTGAGCGCCGGCGAATGCCCGGCGCCGGTGCGTGAGCAGTTGTACAAAATTCTGTTCAAGCCCGACAAAAACGCGCCAGAGTACAAGGCGGTGGTGGAAGCCTCGCGGGCCACCCAGCTTGGGGTGCTGGAGCTGCTGCAAAGAGCCGGTGCCATTGATTCACCCTACCAGTTCCACTGGCGGCGCTTTTTACTAGAGAACTTTCCGCGCGGCACCGGCTTTGCGCCGCTGGCCGCCCCGCCCATCCGCGACGAGCTGCCACTGGCCACGGTTCAGGCTTTCTCCATAGACGACTCGGCCACCACCGAGATCGATGACGCGCTGTCGGTGCAGGGCCTGGGCAGCGGCGTGGTCACGGTGGGCATTCATATCGCCGCACCGGGCCTGGCCGTGCTGCCGGGTAGCGCCATTGACCGGCTGGGGCGCGAGCGCTTGTCCACCGTGTACATGCCGGGCTACAAGGTCACCATGCTGCCGGACGAGGTGGTGCAAAGCTACACGCTGCAGGAGGGGCGAGATTGCCCCGCGGTGTCGCTGTATGTGACGCTGGACGAGGCGACCCTAGCGATACGCAGCAGCGAGACACGGCTGGAGCGGGTACCGATTGTGGCCAATTTGCGGCATGACCAACTGGACGCTGTGGTGACAGAGGTCTGGTTGCAGGACCCAAGTTTTTTACATGAAATCGAGCCGGAAGCCTTGTCGGATAAGCGTTCTTCGCTATCATTTTTGCACAGGCTGGCCAAACACCTGAAGGCCGGACGCGAGCAGGTGCGCGGCAAGCCGGAGACCTTTAACCGGCCAGACTACAACTTTCGGCTTCTGGGTAACGCCAGCCAGGAGCCGCAGGGCCATGAGCAGGTGCAGATCAGCACCCGCATGCGCGGCGCTCCGCTGGACTTGATCGTGGCTGAGGCCATGATCCTGGCCAACAGCACCTGGGGCGGCTGGCTGGCCGAGCTGGGTGTACCCGGCATCTACCGCAGCCAGGCCTCGCTGTTGCCCGGCGTCAAGGTGCGCATGGGCACCAAGGCGCTGCCGCATGCAGGCATTGGCGTGCCGAGTTATGCCTGGAGCACCTCGCCACTGCGCCGCTACACCGACCTGGTGAACCAGTGGCAAATCATCGCCTGCGTGCGGCACGGCAAGACGGCAGCGCTGGCGGCGCCGTTCAAGGCCCGTGATACCGACCTGTTTGCCATCATCTCCAGCTTTGACGCGGCCTATGCGGCCTACAACGGCTACCAGGGCGCCATGGAGCGCTTCTGGACGCTGAAATACCTGCAGCAACAGGGCCTGACCGAGCTGGATGTGACCTTGTTCAAGGACAACCTGGCCCGAGCCGACACGCTGCCCATGGTGCTGCCACTCTTAGGGGCGGCGGGTCTGCCACGTGGGGCACGGGTGCGGGTACGGCTGGGGGAGATTGACGAGGTCACCCTGGACATCAACGCCACGGTGCTGGTGCGGCTGGACGCTGCGCCCGATGACGCTTCGGCGCCAGCCGAAGCCGAAGAGACTGATGACGACAACGAGGTGGCCGGCCCCATTGCGATCGCCGTTGACCTGGCAGAGCCAGACACGGCGGCGAACCCTGGCGCGAGTGATCCGCCGGCGCCGTGAATCTGCGCCGGTTCAGCCCCCTGCAACTGGCGCTGGCCGTCTCATTGGCGCTGCACGCCGCCTTATTGACGCTTCGCCTGGTGGACCCAGAAACTTTCAAACGGGTGTTTGAGGAGGCGCCGCTAGAGGTGATCCTGGTGAACGCGCGCACGGTAGAAAAGGCTGACAAGGCGCAGGCCATCGCACAGGCCAACATGGCAGGCGGTGGCGAGGCGGCACAAGGCCGTGCCACCAGCCCGCTGCCGCCCTCGCTGCGCACTGAAAGTGGTGACGACGCCCAGGAATCAGCGCAACGCAACCTGCAAACCCTGCAAGAGCAGCAAAACCTGATTCTGGCACAGGTGCGCAAGCAGCTGGCTGCGCTGCCCCCGCCCGACCCGGCGCGGCCAGACAGCTCCGCCGAGCAGGTGCAACGCGAGGAAAAACGGCGCCAGTTGGTCAGGGTATTGGCCGAGATCGAGCGCCGTATCAATGAAGAAAACGCCCGGCCCAAGCGGCGCTACATCAGCCCGGCCACCCGTGAGGCGGTGTATGCGGCCTACTACGACCACCTGCGCCGGGCCATTGAAGACAAGGGCACTGAGAATTTTCCCCAGCTTGGCGGCCAAAAACTGTACGGGGAGTTGACAATGATCGTCACGGTCAACCACGATGGGCGCCTGCTCGGCACCGAGGTGGTGACCAGCTCCGGCAACCGCGCGCTGGACCGCCGTGCTGAAGCCATTGCTCGGGCAGCCGCGCCGTTTGGCCGCTTCAACGAGGAGATGCGGCGCAAAGCTGACCAGATTCTGGTGGTGTCACGCTTCAAGTTCACCCGGGAAGAAGTATTGGAAACCCAGCTCACCGCTGGTGGGGCCCGACCGTGAGGGCCCTGCTGCGTTGGCTGGCCCTGCTGCTGCTGGCCTTGCTGGCCCTGCTGCTGTTTTTTGTGCTGCGGATCGCGGCCATGGCGGTGCTAGACCCGCAGTCCACCGCCTTTCAGCGCTCAGAAGCCTGGCGCATACTGACAGAAAAAGACCGTTTGCAATGGCGCCAGCAATGGGTGAGCTATGGGCAGATTTCAGACCACCTCAAGCGGGCGGTGATCGCCAGTGAGGATGATGGCTTTACCGGCCACGACGGGGTGGACTGGGACGCGCTGGAGAAAGCCTGGCAGAAAAACGCCAAGGCCGAAGCCCGCGCTGCGAAAAATGCGCCAGCGGCCAAAGCGGGACGAACACCCAAGGTAGTGGGCGGCTCCACCATCACCCAGCAGCTGGCAAAGAACCTGTTTTTGTCGGGCGAACGCACCCTGCTGCGCAAGGGCCAGGAGTTTGTGCTGACGCTGCTGCTGGAGGCCCTGCTGAGCAAGCAACGCATTTTGGAGATCTACCTCAACAGCGTGGAATGGGGCGAAGGCGTGTTTGGTGCCGAGGCCGCAGCCCAGCACTATTTCCGCAAACCGGCGGCCAAACTCACTCCCCTTGAGGCATCTCGCTTGGCTGTCATGCTGCCGCGTCCGCGTTATTTTGAGAAGCTGCCCAATTCGGGCTACCTGGCCGAGCGGGCGGCGGTGATTGTGGAGCGGCTGCCCAACGCGCAGCTGCCCTGAGCAGCACTGGGCCGCGCACCATGAGAATTCTCGGTATTGACCCCGGCCTGCGCACCACGGGCTTTGGCGTGATCGATGTGACCGGCGCCGAGCTGACCTATGTGGCCAGTGGCACCATCAGCACCACTCACCTGGACAAGGGCCGGCTGCCGGAACGCCTGAAGGTGCTGTTTGACGGTCTGGTGGAGGTGAGCACACGCTATCAGCCGGATTACGCCTCGGTCGAGATCGTGTTCGTCAACGTCAACCCGCAGTCCACGCTGCTGCTGGGCCAGGCGCGTGGCGCTTGCATCACAGCGCTGGTGTCACGCCAACTGCCAGTGGCCGAGTACACCGCCTTGCAGATGAAGCAGGCGGTGGTGGGCTACGGCAGGGCCGACAAAACCCAGGTTCAGGATATGGTGCGCCGCCTGCTGGCGCTGCCTGGCCTGCCCGGGCCCGACGCCGCCGATGCCCTGGGCCTGGCCATTACCCACGCCCACGCCGCCAAGGCCATGGCCCGGCTGGCGCAGGCCGATGGGGTGCTGGGGGCAGGCAGCGGCAAGTACAAAGCGGGGCGCAGCAGGTGACCATCGGCGTGCCCGTCATCCCCGACCTCCCACGT
>CAXNFT010000212.1:0-4382 GCA_964201255.1 Rhodoferax sp. | reverse complement strand
GACGCCACCGTGCTGGCCGGCACCCAGGGCATGCGCAACCACCAAAAAACCGACCGCCTGCTGGGCCTGGCGCTGCAGCAGCAACTGCCGGTGGTGCTGTTTGCCGAGGGTGGCGGCGGCCGCCCGGGCGATGTGGATATGCCCATCGTGGCCGGCCTGCATGTGGCCACCTTTGCCAGCTTTGCCCGCCTGAACGGCCGGGTGCCGGTGCTGGCCATCGTGGCCGGGCGCTGCTTTGCCGGCAATGCCGCACTGGCCGGCTGCGCCGACGTGATCATCGCCACCCGGGGCAGCAACCTCGGCATGGGCGGCCCGGCCATGGTCGAGGGCGGTGGCCTGGGCGTGTTCCGCCCAGAGCAGATCGGCCCCAGCCCGGTACAGCATGCCAATGGCGTGATCGATATCTTGGTGGACGACGAGGCCGCAGCTGTGGCGGCGGCCCGGCATTACCTGTCGTTCTTCCAAGGCCGCTTGACCACGGACGCCGAGAAGGCGCCCGACCCGATGGCGCTGCGTGCCCTGGTGCCCGAGAACCGGCTGCGGGTGTATGACACCCGCGCCGCGATCCACGGCATCGCCGATACCGGCAGCGTGCTGCTGCTGCGCGAGGGTTTTGGTGCCGGTATCCACACCGCGCTGGCGCGCATCGGCGGGCGGCCGCTGGGCATTCTGGCCAACAACCCGCTGCATCTGGGCGGCGCCATCGACGCCGCTGCCGCCGACAAGGCCGCGCGCTTCATGCAGTTGTGCAATGCGCACGGCCTGCCGCTGCTGAGCCTGGTGGACACGCCCGGTTTTATGGTCGGGCCCGACGCCGAGGCGCAAGCGCAGGTGCGCCATGTCAGCCGCTTATTTATTGCCGCCGCCCACCTGCGGGTGCCGTTTTTCAGCGTGGTGCTGCGCAAGGGCTACGGCCTGGGCGCCATGGCCATGTGCGCCGGCGGTTTTCATGCGCCTCATTTCACGGTGGCATGGCCCACCGGCGAGTTTGGCGCCATGGGGCTGGAGGGCGCGGTGCGCCTGGGCTACCGCAAAGAGCTAGAAGCCCAGCCCGAGGGTCCGGCGCGCGAGGCCCTGTTTGAGCAGTTGCTGGCCCAGGAATACGCCAAAGGCAGCGCCCTGAACATGGCCGCCACGCTGGAGATTGACGCCGTGATTGACCCAGCCGACACGCGCGACTGGCTATTTAAGGGCTTACAGGCGCAGCCTGCACTCACATCTGGCAGCCATCTGGCGATCGACAGCTGGTAGGCTGGCGGCAGACTTGGGCCATTGCCAGCGCGCGCTAAAGCGCCCAATCCTTGTTGCCGTGGGCATTTACAAGTCAAGTCAAATCCAAGTCAAATTCGTGTATTCACGTGGGCTTGCATAGGGCTTTAAGCTGTATTACGATGTGATACAACGGCCCGCACTGGCGGGGCAGGCAGGCTTGGAAAGGATGGCTATGAGTACCTTAACTGTGCGTTTGACGGACGGCGAGGAGCGGGATTTGCAATGGGTTTGCACGCAAACCGGCAAGACCAAGAGTGAAGTGGTGCGCGAGTTGCTGGCAGAGTCCTTGCGCAGTTATCGCCTTCGCAAGTCTTTGCAAGCGGCCCATGCCGCCTTGGGACCCGTGGCACGCCAATCGGGCTGGTTGACGGAAGATGACGTGTTGCAGGATGTGCCGTGAAGGTATTTTTGGACACTAATGTTTGGCTGTCTGCCACCGTGTTTTCTGGTCTGTGTGAAGCCATAGTGATGGAGTGTCACCAGCGCGATTGGCTGCTCACCACGCCACTGGTGCGGCAGGAGGCCCACGCTGTGCTGGACCGCAAATTTGCGCAAGTGCTGCAAGCGCGCGCCTTGTTTGATGCCATTTGGTCCGAAGCGGCCTGCGTGGTTGATGTGGCTGAACCGGCAGACGATAACGACGCACGCTTGGTCAAAGCCGCGCTTGCCGCTGGCGCTGATGTATTTGTGACTGGCGACCGCCGCGTTCTGGGCTGGGGGGCGCAGGGGGCGATGCAGATTTTGAGTCCCCGCGATGCGTGGATGCTGTTGTTTGCAGAAAGCAATCAGGCCTAAGCAGCGCTTACCGGTCTGCCACTCTTACTCACGTGACGTTATAACGTTGGGACACTACTGAGCCAAGATAAATTCAGCAGACTGCGAGTTGATACAGGCCTTGATGACCAAATACTCCTGCTTTGAGCACAGCCAGTCGAATGAAGCGCCTGTGGAGGTACCTGTGCCTGGTGTGTTGAAGACCGTTATCGAGCTACTAATCGGCTGGAACAAAGAATTCACAAAACGGGCAATCTAGCGGCCAGATTTGCGGGCGCTGTTGAACAAAAGGGCCAGCGATTTACCGAACAAACTCACTGTACTAAATAGCCGATTGGCCGTCAACTAACAAAAGAGGAAGCACAAACATGCATGAAATCATCTGCCCCCACTGCAGCAAAGCATTCAAAATCGACGAAGCGGGCTACGCCGACATCCTGAAGCAAGTTCGCGACGGCGCTTTCGAGCAGCAGTTGCATGAGCGACTTGAATTGGCCGAGCAAGACAAGCGCAATGCGGTCGAGCTTGCGCAGGCTAAAGCTGCCAGCGAAATGCAGAAGTCTGCGGTAGCCAAGGATTCCGAAATCCAGGCGCTCAAGGCCAAGCTGGATGCGGGTGAGCTTGCGCGCAAGCTGGCCGTGACAGAGGCGCTAAGCGAGGCGCAAAAAGAGCGTAACGCGCTCGCCAATGAACTTGCTCAGGCCAAGCGCGACAAGCTGGCTGCTACAGAGCTGGCCGAGGCAAAGCTTGCCAGCGGGCTACAAAATGCCGCCGCAACCAAGGACGCAGAGGTTCAAGGGCTGAAGGCAAAACTAGACGCCACCGAGCTTGCACAAAAGCTGGCGATCACCGAGGCTTTGAATGGGGTCGAGCGGGAACGCGACGAGTTGAAAAATGGCCTGGCGCGGGCTGAGCTTGAAAAGCAACTCGCAGAGCAGTCGCTCAAAGACAAGTACCAAACGCAGATCAAAGATCGTGATGACCAGATCGAGCGCCTTCGTGACTTGAAGGCGCGCCTGTCCACCAAGATGGTTGGTGAAACCCTTGAGCAGCACTGCGAAATCGAGTTCAACCGCATTCGTGCTGCCGCCTTTCAGCGAGCGCATTTTGAAAAAGACAACGACGCCCGCACCGGCAGCAAAGGCGACTATATCTTTCGCGACTCGGACGAGTCGGGCGCCGAGATCGTTTCTATCATGTTTGAGATGAAGAACGAGAGCGATGAAACAGCAACCAAGAAGAGAAACGACGATTTTCTGAAAGAGCTGGATAAGGACCGCACTGAAAAGGCGTGCGAGTACGCGGTACTGGTTTCCCTGATTGAGCCGGAGAGCGAGTTGTACAACAGCGGCATCGTCGATGTGTCGCACCGCTACCCAAAGATGTATGTGGTGCGGCCGCAGTTCTTCGTACCCCTGATCACGCTGCTACGCAACGCCGCTTTAAACGCGATGAAGTACAAATCCGAGCTGGCGCTGGTGCGCTCGCAGAACGTGGACATCACGAAGTTCGAAACCCAGCTCGACGAATTCAAGACTTCGTTTGGGCGCAATTGGCGCTTGGCCTCCGAAGGCTTTGAAGAAGCCATCAAGCGCATCGACGAAGCCATCAAGGACTTGGAAAAGACCAAGGAAGCGCTGCATAAGTCAGCGAACAATTTGCGACTCGCCAACGACAAGGCCGACGATCTGACGATCAAGAAGCTCACACGGGGCAACCCGACAATGGCGGCCAAGTTTGCCGAACTCAAGAATGCTGATTCTTCCGATGGTGAGTAAGCCATGCAAGCCTCACAGCGCCCTGCTTTGAGATTGCGCTGTGCACCACCCCGGATGTAGCCGCCGCGGTCAGGGCATGGGTTTGCGTCAATAATCAGGTCACCCAAATACCGCTGTCACCCTCAGGGTGGCGGTCTGGCCACTCTGACCCGAGACCAACATGACCGATGCCGCGATCTACACCCCCCCGACCATCTGGCAATGGCAAAAACCCAACGGCGGGCGTTTCGCCCACATCAACCGCCCGGTGGCGGGTGCCACCCACGAGCAGGCCCTGCCGGTCGGCCGCCATCCGCTGCAGCTGTACTCTCTGGGAACGCCCAACGGCGTCAAGGTGACGGTAATGCTGGAGGAACTGCTGGCGCTGGGCCACAGCGGCGCCGAGTACGACGCCTGGCTGGTTCGCATTCACGAGGGGCACCAGTTCGGCAGCGGTTTCGTCGCGGCCAACCCAAACTCCAAAATTCCGGCCCTGATGGACCACAGCGCTGCCACGCCGCGCCGGGTGTTTGAGTCTGGCGCCATCCTGCTTTACCTGGCCGAGAAGTTTGACGCCTT
>CAXNFT010000211.1:0-4395 GCA_964201255.1 Rhodoferax sp. | reverse complement strand
GCGGGAGGGAAAAGCACTGTGTGGATTAACGGCCGGGCTATTCCTGAAGGGCAAAGCCCTTTCCCAACGCCTTTGCGCTTCGTCATTCATGCGGGTGGCATCACCGTCAAAGGGACTCGTGTGCGAATCGGCGAGACCGTAAACTTGGACAATTTGCAACGCACAGATTTCATTGCACCAGGATCATTGATCAGCCGAACGGCCAAATGACGCCGAATAACGTCGTCCCAGCCGGCCGGCTAACCAGATGGCGATAATCCGCCCGCGCTATGAGCGAATTCAGACAGGAACTAAGAAAGCGTAAAAGCCGCCATGTCTTACGGCAAAAAATTACGACATGGATTGGCCTGCTGATCCTGATCGGTGGCTACGCGTTGCTGGCGGTGAGTCCCGACACGCCAAGTGACTGGTTAATGATTCGGGTATTTGCCGGCTTTGGCGCCCTGATGGTTGGCTTTGTTATTGCGATATTGCCAATTTTGAAAAGAATCACTGGTGGTGACGAATATTGACAATCTGAAGGAGGGGCCAGCATCCGGTGGCAGGGCTCACCGAAGCGTGCTGCTGGTCGAAGATGACCCTGCACTCAGTGGCTATCTGTCATCGGCGTTGACTGAACGTGGGTGGACTGTGTGTGTAGCCGGGGATCGACTGCAAGCATTGGCCCAATTCTCCGCGGACGCGCAAGACAGCCTGGTCGTGCTGGACCTGGGTCTGCCACCGCACAGCAGCTCGATGACCGAAGGCCTGCTCCTGCTGGGCGACTGGCTGCAAAAATCACCGGCAAGCAAGATCATTGTCCTGACAGGGCAAGATGAAAAGGCGGCAGCCCTTGAAGCTGTTCGACGCGGCGCTTTTGACTTCCTCATCAAGCCGGCCAGTGTGGCAAGTATTCATGCTGCGTTGGAACGCGCAGACTTATTTAAGCGCACGGAATTGCAACTTAGTGAAGCCGGCGAGGCACGCCTACACCTGACGGCGCGACTCTCAGAAGGACCCAAGGAAGCGGCTGCGGGCGCTGAAGAGCAACTGCTGCGTCGAACCTTAGCCGCCACAGGCTATAACGTGGCAGAAGCAGCCCGGCAACTGGGCATGGCCAGAGAACACGTGTACTACTACCTGAATAAGTATGGATTACGGCGTCCTGAGTAGCCTGTCGCTGATTTGCCTGGCTGCCGGGCTGACCTTGTACGTCACCAGTAGGAGCCTAGCCCGACGAGCACGGAGCTACCAGGCGGGCATGCAAAGCCTGCTTCAACTTGGCGCCCAGGGGCTAGACCCACTGGACATTGCGCCTGCCGCCTGGCCACTTTTGGCCGCGGGCGGCTGGCAACATCTCCAGCTGTCAGGCGACTGGTTCGGTTACCTGGTCGAGTCCGAATGGGGGGAAAAGCCAGAGCAGCCAATGAAACGGGGCCAAAAGGCAAGCACTCCACTGGCATTCCGACTGAGCAGTGGAAACGACGTTCTGTTGGTGATGACGCTCAGCCACAGCGCCGTCAGGGGCGAGGGGCGCATGTTCGCAGAGCAACTGGCCAAGGTATTTGTCTTGCTGCTGGAGTCGGCCCTCCGCGTTCGGACCGAAGCCATTTCAGTCGCAATGGCCGAGCGAGCCAGACTGACACTTTACCTACAACACGACATGCGGAATTTAGCCCAGTGGGTCGGCTGGGTGTGTGCTGATTTTAAGGATTGCGACCAGCCCGAGAACCTGCTGGTCGCAGCGCGGCGCCTGCAACAAAATGCGCCGCTGGCGCGGGAACGTGCAGATCGACTGGTCGCCATGCTCGGAAACAACCCAGCAAATCAACAAGCGGACCGGCTTGACTTGCGACTAGCGGTAGAAAATGCAGCGCATCTGGCCGGGGTGCAGGTCAATATCTCGGGGCAGGCACATGCCTGGATTGCAAAAGCCTTGTTGGCCCGCGCCTTGGACAACCTGTTCTCTAACCTTGCGCCTAATTGGCGCGACCCTGGCGCCGACAAACCTGTGCTTCATTTACAGACCAGTACAGAAGGCCCATTCAAACCGGCAATGGCCGAGTTACGATTTTTCAGCCCCTGGCCAGACGCACAGGTGCGCATTGCGCCAATGCGCCTGTTTGAGCCGTTTGCCAGTGGCCGCCCCGGGGGCTTGGGGCTGGGCCTTTACCAGGCACGCAAAAGCCTGCAGGAAGCCAATGGCGACCTCAGCGCCGAAGTCGATTCTCTTGGGATTACCTTTGTCCTGACGATTCCAGACAGCACAATGCCAGTTGCAGTCACCGCCCTCTAGGCAACTCTTGCAGCTCTCTAAAAACCAGTAGCCGAGCGCCTTGCTTGCGTCAATGCAGGTGCCGCGGCTTGCGCCCACCACCATGGCTACCGCCATGCCCGCCGCCGGAGCCCCGTGGCGGCTTACCTAGCTGCATGGAATTCACCAGGTCATCAAATCGCTGCCCGAAAAGCTTGTCGATTTCAGCCACGACACCACCGAGTTCGGCGCCGTCAAAGTGGCGCTCCATCATGTTGACCACGTCCTGCACCAGCAGATCACGCTGCACCTGCATGATGGAAGCCGGGTCCGGCCCAACAAAAAGCATCATGAAATCGTCGCGTGATTCAGCCTCAGACTCTTCGTCTTCATCGTCAAATTCAGCGTCATAAAAAGTCACTTCAACCGCTGCACCCGTGGCGGCCAAGTCATTGAGGTTCATGCAGACCTCGTCCAAGACCTGACGAAAATCATCGTCACCAGCCACGGTCCAGCAGATTTGCAACAGGTGCTCTTCCAGCTCAAACTTGATGCCTGGCTCGTCCTCGTAGCTGCTTTCGGCGGCATCGGCCAAGGAGCGGGCGCCGGCATACTTCCAGAGCGGCTTGAGCGCATCTTGCAACTGCTCGAATGCGACTTCGGGGCGCAGAGTGATCTGCCCGTGCACATGGATTTCAAAAGGGGCGTTGTAGCGTGGCATGGCGCTTAGTGTAGTACGACCAAGCGGGTTGGCTGGCTTGGGTTATCGCGTCAGGAACGACGCGCCAGCGGCAGGTTGAGCAAGAGATTTTGTGGTTTAAGTTTGAGCCGGTGGTGCTCATCCATCGCCATGGCCAGATAAACCGGCCTCCCAGCCACCGCGCTCAACATATCAGCTGGGTTGGCGAACTCCAGGCGAAACAGGCACAGGAGGCGGCGCATGCGCTTCGCATCCGGCTCATCGCCTTGGTAAAGATCATTCAGAATGCCACTGGCCTGGGCATCCAGACCCACGTGCCAGACCCAGTGTTCGTCAACGATCTCACGGTCTGTCTGCACACGCACTTCCACTTTGCGGAAATGGCTGACCCAGCTCTGCAGCAACTCTGCCAACGCCAGCAGTGCGGGTTGGCCATGGTTGAGATTGAGCACCAGGTCAAAGTGCTCGCTGCGCGGCCAATACAAATCAGACTTCTCGGCATCCATGACGTCCAGGTCAACACTACGCAACGGTACACCGCCTTGGCGCAGTAATTCCCCCACGCTTCCAAAACCGGCCGACAAGGCATGCCGCTCCACCGTTTCATTGTCGGCAGCCATCACTGCGCCATCTTCAAGCACCGAAATTTTTTGGGTTCGAAACAACATCTCAGCCACGCGGGCCTGCATCGCCGTGGCCGTATCACCGAGCACATGGCGCAGCAAGATCTGGGTGAGTTGCTGCACCAGCACCGGCGCCACATCAACGCCCTCACCCTGAAACAGGGCCAGGTACGCCGCCTCCAGCGTAGGGGCGGCCAGCAAGCGGTCGCGAAAGCGCAGCCACACACCATAGTTGTCAGCGGCATCTCGGTCTTGCAAAGCCTGCAGATCAGCCGCAGGAACCGCGTGACGGGGTTCGGCCTGCAGGCGCTCGTGCAAGCTGAGTTCGGCTGCACAAGAAGCAGGGACGGGGGAAATTTCGGGGCGTTGCAGTAGCACACGCAGAAAATCGTCCGTCAAGAGCAAGTGGCCCTCCGGATTGACGGACAGGTACTTGTAGCCACAGGAAGGCCAAAAATCGTGCTGAGCCGGCACGATGGCCGCAGAGGAAGTGGTGCCCGGGACCGGAATCGAACCGGTACGCCCCTTATGCAGGAAAGCGGCGGATTTTAAGTCCGATGTGTCTACCAATTTCACCACCCGGGCACGGCAGCAAGCAGCCGGAGTTGTTGTGGAGGCGCGACCCGGAGTCGAACCGGGCTAGACGGATTTGCAATCCGTTGCATAACCGATTTGCTATCGCGCCATTCATCTGACAAAAAAGGGAAGCACTTGGCTTCCCTTTTCTTCAATTTGGAGCGGGAAAAGAGTCTCGAACTCTCGACCTCAACCTTGGCAAGGTTGCGCTCTACCAACTGAGCTATTCCCGCATTTCAAGCTTTAAATTATAGCGAACATTT
>CAXNFT010000210.1:0-4531 GCA_964201255.1 Rhodoferax sp. | reverse complement strand
CCACCTGCTGGCGGTGCAAGGTGGCATCAGCATTGATGTGAGCCGCATGAACCAGGTGCTGGCCATCAACGCCGAAGACCTGACCGTGACCGTGCAGCCAGGCGTGACCCGCAAGCAGCTCAACGGAGCCGTCAAAAGCACCGGGCTGTTCTTTCCGATCGACCCCGGCGCCGACGCCACCCTGGGCGGCATGAGCGCCACCCGTGCCAGCGGCACCAATGCCGTGCGTTACGGCACCATGCGTGAGAATGTGCTGGCGCTCGAGGTCGTCACCGCCAGTGGCGAGGTCATCCGCACCGGCACCCGCGCCAAGAAGTCATCCGCCGGCTACGACCTGACGCGCCTGATGGTCGGCAGCGAAGGTACGCTGGGCGTGATCACCGAGGTCACCGTCAAGCTCTACCCGCTGCCCGAGGCGATTTCGGCGGCGGTCTGCTCTTTCCCCAGCATCGAGGCGGCGGTGCGCACCACCATCCAGATCATCCAGATGGGTATACCGATTGCCAGGGTGGAGCTGATCGACGCCAACACCGTGCGCATGGTCAACGCCCACTCCAAACTGACCCTGCGCGAAGAGCCGCAGTTGCTGATGGAGTTTCATGGCTCACCGGCGTCGGTGAAAGAGCAGGCCGAGACGGTACAAGAGATCGCCACCGAGTTGGGTGGCAACGCCTTTGAATGGGCCACCACCCCCGAAGCGCGTACCCGGCTTTGGACCGCCCGGCACAACGCCTACTTTGCCGCCATCCAGTCCAAGCCTGGTTGCCGCGCCATCTCCACCGACACCTGTGTACCGATCAGCCGGCTGGCGGATTGCCTGCTCGATTCCGTGGCCGAGGCCGACGCCAGTGGCCTGGCCTATTTTCTGGTCGGTCACGTGGGGGATGGCAACTTTCACTTTGGCTACCTGCTGGACCCCAATATTCCGAGCGAACGCGTCACCGCCGAACAGCTCAACCATGCGCTCGTGGCAAGGGCCTTGAAGCTGGAAGGCACCTGCAGCGGCGAACACGGCGTGGGCCTGCACAAGATGGATTTTTTGCTGACCGAGGCCGGCAGCGGCGCCGTGGCCATGATGCGGACCATCAAGCAGGCGCTGGATCCGCACAACATCATGAACCCGGGGAAGATTTTTACACTTTAACCGGGCTCCACCTCAAGGCTTGAAGACCTGGATTTGCAAACCCTGAATCGCTGAAAAGTGTTTTTTATTGGCGGTTATCAAGGGCATGGTGTGGCTCATGGCGGTGGCTGCGATCAAAGCATCGGCCATATGCACGCTGTGGGACAAGGCATGTTTTTCAACCAGGGTGCAGGCCAGGTGGCTGATGGTTGGCGTCAGCGGCAAGATGTCGGTCTGCGCTTCGGTCTGACTTGACTTGAACGCTTTTTGCAGGGCCTTGAGCTCGGCCTTGTCGCGGCAACCCTGCACCAGCTCCATGTAAGACACCGCTGAAATCGTCCAGTCAGGGGTCTGCTGGATAAGTGCCACCGCCCTGGCATTGCCGCGCATCAGCCAGATGAGCACATCCGAGTCAATCAGCACACGCGTGCCACCTGCGGTGGCCCTGGTTGAGCTGGCCATGACTTAAAAGCGCGGGGCGCGCAAGGCGCTGACGTAGGCGCCAGGGTCCGCCATGTCGTCGCGCTGCGCCCAGAGCCCCACCAGGCCGGCCACCCGTTGCGCTTTGCTCGCCGGGTCCGCCGGGGCTTGCTGGTCCAAAAACTGGTCCACCGCTTGTCGGATCAACTCGCTCTTGGTGACTGCCGAACGCCGACAGGCAGCGGCTAGGCGGGTTTGCTGCGCCTGCGTCAGGTAGATTTGGGTGCGGGCCAAGGCTTGGATTGTGGGCATGATGTATAAATTGTACATCGCCATTTGTTGCGTCCCTGACCTGATAATCAAACCTCACCAGCCCCTGCCCATCCCTATGCCATCCTCCTTGCTGCCCCCAGACATCCGGGTGTTCGAACGCGGCTGGCTGTCGTCCAACAACATCCTATTGCTCGGCCAAGACAACACCGCACTGGTCGACAGCGGTTACGTCACCCATGCGCCGCAAACCCTGGCCCTGGTCCAGTCGGCCCTGGGCGGGCGAGCGCTGGACCAGTTGGTCAACACCCATTTACACAGCGACCACTGTGGCGGCAACGCCGCCCTGCAAGGCCGCTACCCGGCGCTGCGCACCGCCATACCGCCCGGGCTGGCAGAGTCGGTGCGGCGCTGGGATGTGGACGCGCTGACCTATGCGCCCACCGGCCAGAGTTGCCCGCAATTCCGTTTTGATGCGCTGCTGCAACCGGGTACAGAGGTTCGGCTGGGCGATCGGCTGTGGCAAGTGCACGCCGCACCCGGCCATGACACCCACTCGGTGGTTCTGTTTGATCCAGCATCGCGAGTGCTGCTGTCGGCCGACGCCTTGTGGGAGCGGGGTTTTGGCGTGGTCTTTCCCGAGCTCGAAGGCCTGCAGGCCTTTGATGCCGTGGCCCGAACGCTTGATGTGATCGAGGCGCTAAACCCAGCCGTCGTGGTTCCGGGCCATGGCCAGACCTTTACGGACTTGGCCGCCGCTTTGGCCTACGCCCGGACACGCCTGCAGGGTTTTGTGGCAGATCCGGCCCGACATCTCCGCCATGGCGTCAAGGTTTTGTTGAAGTTCAAGTTGCTGGAGCAGCAAAGCATGGACGCCCATGACCTGCACCTCTGGGCCCAATGCACGCCCTACTTCGCTCAAATCTACCAGCAGCATTTTTCAAATCTTGATTTTTCACGCTGGGTAGAAGAACTGTTGGACGACCTGGTACGCGTCCGGGCGGCCGCACGGGTGGGCCAGATGGTGCACAACGCAGGCTGAGTCAGGGCCTGCCCCTGCAACTACGTCATCTGGTAAAGCCAAACCGGCCGACCCTGCACGCCGTCAAGCCGGCCGGTCGGTAGTTCGCCGCCCACTGCAAACTCCAGGCTAACCAGCCAGGCACCCGGACGCAGCTCAGCACGCGCCTTGGCCAGCGCGCGCGCCATGCTCTCGGGCCGCTGGAACAGGTAGACCAGCTGGTAGCCAGACCAGTCAGCCCGCCAGATGTCGCCCTGGGTCACTTGGGCCCAAGGACAGCGCCAGGCGCACAACAGGCGCAAAGACCGGCTCCACTCCAGCCCATGCAGCTGGGCCAGCGGGTAGGCCCGGCGCAGCGCCTGAAGGCCCTGGCCCAGCCCGCAACCCGCGTCAAGCACGCGCGCGCCGGGTGGCAGTGGGGCTAAATCGGGCAGATGGTCCAGTGCACCCTCAGGTGTGGGAAACAGCGGCGCATCACGCCAGGCGTTGATCGGATAGACCAGCAGCAGCAACCCCAGCGGCAACAGCCAAGCCCAGGCCGGCACCACCAGCGCGCCGGACAATGCCAGCGACAGCGGAAAGCCGGAGCCAACCACAGCGCGGCGCCACCAGCTGCCACCCCAAACGCTACCGACTACACCCAGCAGCGTGCCACCCAGCAATGCCAGCAATGCAGGAGCACCCGCCATGCGAAGCCCGAGGAACAGGGCCCAAGCCGCAGCCCAGGCTAACAACGCCGGCAATGGCCAGCGCAAGCTCACGCCGCGCGGCTCCCGCGCAGACGATCAATCAGCCCATTGAGCTCATCGAGTGAGCCAAACTGAATGCTGAGCTCGCCCATCTCCTCCATACGGCCGGCGCGTTTGACACGCTTTTTCACCCGCACTTCAACCTGGGCAGCCAGCAGGTCTGACAACTCGTCTTCCACACGTTTAAGGTCGCGCGATTTTTCTTTTTTGGGTTTGGTCGAGGTCAGGGTGAACTCTGCGCTGAGTTTCTTTACCAGGCTCTCGGCCTCGCGCACCGACATCTTGCGCGCGCTGATCTGACTGGCTGCGGTGATCTGGGTCGCGCGGTCCAGTGCCAAAAGCGCGCGCGCGTGGCCCATGTCCAGGTCACCGGCCATCAGCATGGTTTGCACCGGCTCGGCCAAGTTAAGCAGGCGCAAGAGGTTGGAGGCGGCACTGCGCGAGCGCCCAACCGCTTGGGCGGCCAGTTCGTGAGTGAGCCCAAACTCTTTGATCAGGCGTTGCAAACCCTGGGCTTCTTCCAGTGGGTTGAGGTCTTCGCGCTGGATATTCTCAATCAACGCCATGGCGGCGGCGGCTTCATTGGGCACGTCGCGGACCAGCACGGGCACGCTGTCCAGCCCGGCCAGGCGCGCGGCACGGAACCGCCGTTCGCCCGCGATGATCTCGTAAAGGCCTTGGTTGGCGCCCTCCTTGAGCTGGCGCACCAAGATAGGCTGCATGATGCCCTGGGCCTTGATCGACTCGGCCAGCTCGTACAGAGCGCCTTCGTCCATGTGGGTGCGCGGCTGGTACATGCCAGGCACCAGATCGACCAGCCGCAATGAGGCCGGCAAGCCCGGGCTGGCACTGCTGGTGGCCGAGTCATCGGCCGCGCTTTCGCTCACCTTGGGGCCGAGTAAAGCCTCCAGGCCCCGGCCCAAACCTTTGAGTTTCTTAGTTGCCATG
>CAXNFT010000209.1:0-4568 GCA_964201255.1 Rhodoferax sp. | reverse complement strand
ATAGATGTCGTCTTGAGGCGCTGGTGAAGCTCTTTGATCTCCGTGCGCATAGCTACGCGCAGCTTGGCATCAAGGTTGGAGAGCGGTTCGTCGAACAGGAACACCTGGGGGTCTCGCACGATGCAGCGCCCCATGGCCACGCGTTGGCGCTGACCACCCGAGAGTTGGCGCGGAAAGCGCTCAAGCAAGGGCGCCAAGCCCAGGATGGCAGCGGCATTGCCGACGCGCTCAGCGATGAAGGCTTTACTTTTCTTGGCCAGCATTAAGGAAAACGCCATGTTGTCACGTACCGTCATGTGAGGGTACAAGGCATAGTTCTGGAACACCATAGCTATGTCGCGCTCTTTCGGTGGAACATGATTGACTACCCGCCCGGCGATTTCGACCTCGCCATCACTGATGTCCTCCAGTCCTGCAACCATGCGTAGCAAGGTGCTCTTACCGCAGCCTGATGGGCCCACTAGCACTGTGAAAGAACCATCTGGAATATCTATCGAGACGCCATGCAGTACCTCGACGTCGCCGAAGCGTTTTTTTACGGAGCGAATATGAACATTGGCCATGAAATATAGGGCAGTCACTAGCTGGGTGGAAAGTATAACGTCAAAATCAATTTTGGCTTATGTGCATTTGATTAAACATAGGAGTTTTGCCTTGCGCGGGCTTACACGAGACTCTGCGACCGTTTCATACTACGGCGGCCGTGCTTTGCCAGGGCTGCCGTTGAGCATAGTGAGCACAGAAGTTTGGTGCCCCAAAGACGTTCAAAGGCGCGCTCTCGCCGACGGCCTTTTAGTGGAAAAAGATTGAGATAAGATTAGATCTTCGGGGCGTTGGCGCGGTTGCTCTTTTAATATTTGATCAAAATACCTGGGCAATTTCTCAACGACTGGCTCTTGATGTTCGGGTGCAACCGGTATTCAAACGTAAATCAGGTGTGGTCGGCAATGCTTGCTTTTGCAAATAGCCACCCACCGAGCTGACGAAACCGACAAAACCCTGCCTTTGGCAACCTTGCCGGCGCCACCTTGCGATAGCGGCATATCGCTTGCGTGGTGATCACCAACACATGCCACGCATTGAACGAGTGAACCGCACCGGCTTTCGAGGTGGCCTGTTGGCTTGAGTCGACCAGGTGGGACTGGTCCAACCTGTCGCCATTGTGTTGCACGCGATAACATGGTGCCACCGGGGAAACAGAGGCAATATCTAGGCTCGGAGCGAAAGCTCAACATGAACCAGGTCGCGACCTTCGAGAGGATCATCCGGGTAGAAAAAGTCATGCGGCTCTACCCCGAAACAGTGGGTGAACGACGGCAAACCGCAGCGCCTTGGCTCGGCTCCTTAGCCTCGCCCCGAATGGATACCTTGCCCGATTTCAAAGTGCGCCGGGCGGCAGCTCACTCTGATGGCCAATGCTGCCGAGCTGCCCGACGCGGCTTACCCGGCGCGGCGCATCAGGCTGTAACTTTGGGCCGTGGGACCGATGTCAGGCTGGGTGGCGAGAAACATCGCCATCGGGACCACGTCGTCGGGCTCCTTGACCCATTCACTGGGCGCAAATGTACGCCTGCCGTAATCGGTCATGGCGGTCTTGACCGGCCCCGGGATCAACTCATTGACACTGATGTGGTGCTCATGCAGTTCCATCGCAAGCACCTGGGTCAGCTTCCACAAAGCCAGCTTGGACGCGGAATACGCCGACATGCCCGGGTCGGTGGCGTGGCGCGCACCCGAACCCATGAAGAGAATCTTGCCAGCACCCCTTGCACGCAAATGGGGGATTGCCGCGTGCGCCGTGTGAAAGGCACCGATGAGGTTGGTATGGATTGTCTCGGCCCAGTTGGCAGGGTCCGAATCCGCCACCTTGCGCGCCTGGGCCCAGACACCCGCGTTGGCGACCACGATGTCCACTCCGCCATAGGCGTCCACCGCATGCTGGAACAACGCCAGCATCGCTGCATGCGAGCCAACGTCTGCCACACACGCACTGGCCGTGCCGCCGCTGGCCGCGACCAACGCCGCTGTCTCGTCGATTTCGTTGAGGCTGCGCGCGCTGCACACCACCGCAGCGCCGGCATGGGCATAGGCCAGTGCGATGGCGCGTCCGATTCCGCGCCCGGCCCCGGTGATGACGGCCACCTTGCCTGCCAGCGTGCCAGTTTGATTGTTCATGGTTCAGTCTGCCTTGATGTTGCCGGCGCGCACGATTGCGCCCCGGTCGCGGATGTCACTATTGACCTTTTCTCACCAGTTTGATGCGGCCTTTCACAAATGCGCGCCCCCGGTAGCCTGCAAGTCCGCTCCCGTGATGAAACTGCCCGCCTCCGAGCACAGCAGCAGCGCTGCACTCGCCATCTCGTCCGGTGTGCCGGCCCGCCCCATGGGACTCGCTCGCGCCTGAATCGTCGCCCACTGGTCCGCATCCACACGCCTCCATGCGTTGCGCGCGGTGGCTATTAGCCCGGGGGACAGGTTATTCACCGTCACACCATGCGGCGCAAGCTGGCGCGCCAGGTTGATGCACAGGTTGTGTTGCGCCGACTTGAGCGCAGCGTATATGGCGAGGTCGGGTTCGGGGTTGGTCTGGTTGATGCTGCCGATGGTCAGAATGCGGCCCCACCCGCGGGTGCGCATGCCCGTGACACCAGCCTTGAGCAGTTCGACGCTGGCGTCGAAGTTGATGCGGCGCTGGCGTTCCAACTCGCGCTCGCTGATCTCGGTAAAGGCTTCACGCTGCTGCACCGAAGCGCACAGCACCAGCACGTCCACACCGCCCAGCAGCCGTTCGGCCTCCTGCACGGCGCGCGTGCCCGAGCCGGGCTGGAAGAAGTCGGACTCGATGAATGCGTGGCGGGTGCCCCGCGCTGTGAGTTCCGTGGCGAGCGTTTCGGCCGCATCCTCGTTCTGTAGCGAGGTGTCGGCACTGGCGGCATACTGCACCGCAATATCGGCGCCCGCATCGGCAAAGGCGAGCACGATGGCGCGGCCGATGGACAAGCTGCCGCCCGTCACCAGCGCACGCCGCCCGGCCATGGAAAACCGCCTTGCGATGCGTACGGAATTTGGTTCGATGATGGAGGTATTCATGTAGGTAGAAGGCCCTGCGATTGGTGTATGGGTATCACGCGTGATGTTGCGCCAGCAAGCGTCAGCTCACCGGCAAAATGGCAGGCCGCTTTGCTACCGACGCTGGCGCCGACGGGCTTCAGGGCGGGCGGCTCTGTGATGCAGCGCTCGCGCCCCTCGCGGTAGGCCGGACCAACGGGGCAACGTGTACGAAAGCGGCAGCCCGAGGGGGGATCGAGCGGACTGGGCAGATCGCCGTTGAGAATGACGCGCTGGCGCGTGGCTTCAGTGATGGGGTCGGGCTCGGGCACGGCCGACAGCAGGCTCACGGTGTAAGGGTGCAGCGGCTGCTGGGTCAGCGTTTCGGCCGGCCCCTCTTCCACGACCTGGCCCAGGTACATCACCAGGATACGGTCCGACACATAACGCACGCTGGCCAGGTCATGGCCGATGAACAGCATGGACAGCCCCAGCCGGGTTTGCAGGTCCTTGAGCAGATTGATCACCTGCGCCTGCAGCGACACGTCCAGTGCCGCAACGGCCTCATCGCAAACCAGCAGCTTGGGGTCAACGGCCAGCGCGCGGGCGATGACCACGCGCTGGCGCTGGCCGCCCGAGAACTCGTGCGGGTAGCGCATGGCGGCCGACGGATCGAGCCCGACCAGTTGCATGAGTTGGCCGACCCGGGCCTGAACCTGCGCCGCCCCCTTGCACAGGCCATGCACGATGAGTGGTTCAGCCAATGCGTCGCCTACGGTCATGCGCGGATTCAGCGCGCTCATCGGGTCCTGAAAAATAATTTGCAACTGCCGCCGCACCCATTGGCGCTGCTCACCACGCAAATGCGTCACTTCCCGTCCGTCAAAGACGACCTGGCCCGCTGCCACCGGGTTGATTCCCAAAAGCGCCTTGCCCAGGCTGGACTTCCCACATCCCGACTCGCCCACCAGCCCCACCGTTTCGGCACGGCCGAGTGTGAAACTCACGCCATCGACAGCGTGCAATTGGCGGCCGGATGCGAAAGGATTCAGGCTGGCAGAAGCCACTGCGAAACGCACCACCAGGTTGCGAACCTCCAGCAGTTGGGGCGGGCTCTCGGAGCCCGGTCCGGTCTGCGCATTGGCGACCGTTGCCAGGCTCTCGCCGGAGCGTCTGGTAAGTGGCGGCAGCGGCTCGCCCCCAGCGCTCTTCCAGCACCCGAAACTGCGGCCCCCTATCTGCGTGGTGGATGGCTGCTGCTGACAGACGGCGTGGGCAAAGTGACAGCGTGGTGCAAACGCGCAACCGGTGATGGCGTCCGCCAGGCTGGGCGGTTGGCCCTCGATCGGCATCAGCGCCTGCGCGCGGGAAGCCAGCAGCCGCGGCGTGGCGGCCAGCAACGCCTGGGTGTACGGGTGGCGGGGGTCGGCGAAAAGCTCGCTGGTACGCGCCTGTTCGACGATGCGCCCGGCATACATCACGGCCACCCGGTCACAGGAGCGGGCTACCACTCCCAGGTT
>CAXNFT010000208.1:0-4581 GCA_964201255.1 Rhodoferax sp. | reverse complement strand
CCACGCAGCGCGGCCGCCCGGCAGCGTTGCGACTGAGCGTCAGTGCCGGCGAGGGCCTGCCCGACGCCACCCGCCAGCTCTGGAAAAGCGCCACCGGCCTGGAGATGCTGGACGGCATCGGCGCCACCGAGATGTTTCATATTTTTATCTCGTCCGCACCCGAGGACGTGAGGCGAGGTGCCATTGGCACGGTGGTGCCAGGCTACACCGCCCGTGTGGTGGGCGAGGACGGTCAGGAACTGCCACGCGGCAGTGTCGGCCGCATCGCGGTGATTGGCCCCACCGGCTGCAGATACATGGGTGACGCCCGCCAGGCCACCTACGTGAAAGACGGCTGGAACTACCCCGGCGACGCCTTTTTGCAGGACGCCGACGGTTACTTTTTTTACCAGGCCCGTACCGATGACATGATCATCACCTCGGGCTACAACGTCGGCGCGCCCGAGGTGGAGGACGCGCTGCTAAGCCACCCGGCGGTGGCCGAGTGCGGCGTGATCGGCCAGAGCGACGAGGCGCGCGGCATGATCGTCAAGGCTTTTTGCGTGCTGCGCCCCGGCGTGGTGGGCGATGCCGCGCTGGTGCAGGCGCTGCAGGACCACGTCAAGGCCACCATCGCGCCCTACAAGTACCCGCGCGAGATCATCTTTATGGACAAGCTGCCCCGCACCGAAACCGGCAAACTGCAACGCTTCAGGCTCAAAACCCCATGAAACACCTCCATCCCCCCGGCTGGGTGCCTGCTAAGGGCTACGCCAACGGCGTGGCCGCACGTGGCACCCAGATCTTTGTGGGCGGCCAGATTGGCTGGAACGCGCAGCAGCAGTTCGAGAGCGACGACTTCATCGCCCAGACCGCGCAAACCCTGCGTAACGTGCTGGCGGTGCTGGCCGAGGCGGGTGCCGGACCCGAACACATGGTGCGCATGACCTGGTACATCCTGGATCGCAGCGAGTACAACGCCCGCCTCAAAGAGCTGGGCCAGGTCTACCGCGAGGTGATCGGCCGCCACTTCCCGGCCATGAGTTGCGTGCAGGTGTCCGCACTGATTGAGTCGCGGGCCAAGGTGGAGATTGAGGTCACGGCGGTGATGCCGGATTGACTCCCACAATCAAGGACCACAAAGCCATTAATGTTGTGGGGATCGGGCTGGCATGGCATCCGGCTCCGCGGCTGTCCCCCGACCTGCGGTCTCCGCCTTGATGCCGCTGCGCCGGATGCCCTGCCAGCCCGATCTGGCAAGTTGGCTGGTGCGCGGTGGGTGTTAATCACCCCCTGGTGACGGGCGCGTAAACTGCCGAGCCATGCGCCTACTCCACTTTATTGCTGCCCTGCTGCTGCCCGCCCTACTGGCTGGCTGTGCCGACACGCGTTATTACTACCAGTCGGTCAGCGGCCATTTGCAGCTGATGCAGGCGGCGCGGCCGGTTAGCGATTGGCTGGCCGACCCCCAGGCGCCGGACGGGCTCAAGACGCGGCTGGCGCTGGCGCAGCAGATCCGGGCCTTTGCCGTGACTGAGCTGAAGTTGCCAGACAACGCCAGCTACCAGCGCTACGCTGACCTGCAGCGCCGCGCGGTGGTCTGGAACGTGGTGGCGGCGCCTGAGTTTTCTCTCACGCTCAAGACCTGGTGTTTCCCGGTGGCGGGCTGCGTGGGTTACCGCGGTTACTTCAACGAGGCCGAGGCGCGCGCCCATGCCGCGGCGCTGCAGCAGACCGGGCTGGAGGTCAGCGTTTACGGTGTGCCGGCTTACTCGACGCTGGGCTGGCTGAATTGGGCGGGTGGCGACCCACTCCTCAATACCTTTGTCGGTTTGCCCGACGCCGAACTGGCCCGGCTGATTTTTCATGAACTGGCGCACCAGGTGCTCTATGTGCCTGACGACACCCGCTTCAATGAGTCCTTTGCCACGGCGGTGGAGCGCCTGGGCGTGCAGCGTTGGCTGGCCCAGCCGGGCACAGCGGGCACCCAACGCGAGGCTGCCGAGTTGAGGAAACGGCGCCAACAGTTCCGCGCACTGACGCTGGCTACTCGAAGCCGGTTGGCCGAAATTTATCAGTCAAATCAGCCCCTAGCCCTTGACAGCAAAGGGTTGTCTGCTATGAAAATTGAAGCGATGCAGGATTTTCGTGCCGCCTATGCCGAATTGCGGCGCGGCTGGGGTGGCTACGCCGGCTATGACGCTTGGGTGGCGGGCGCCAACAACGCGGCCTTTGGCGCCCAGGCCGCCTACGATGAACTGGTGCCCGCGTTTGAGTCCCTTTTCGAGCGCGAGGGCCAAGACTGGCCCCGGTTTTATGCAGAGGTGCGGCGCCTGGCCGCCCTGCCAGCGCCTGAGCGGGCCAAGATCTTCCAGCAACTTACCGAGCCCCGTCGTGGCTGAGCTTCACATTTTGCGGCCCCACGCCTTGGGCCTGCCCGAGGCACGCGTCCTCGCCTTGCGCTGGGTCGAGCAGGCGCGAACTGATTTTGGCCTGCAATGCACCTACGCAGAGGGCCAGCAAGAGGATAAGGTGGGTTTCAGCCGCTCAGGGGTGGCCGGCACGCTGCTGGTCAGCCATGACCGCTTTGAGCTCAAGGCCAAGCTTGGCTTCTTGCTGGGCACCTTCAAGGAACGCATCGAGCGCGAGATCACGAGCAACCTCGACACCTTGCTGGCGCCGCAAGCCCTGCCCAAAAAGCAGACCTGAGTGTTGGCTGAGGCTTAACTGAGCGATTCAATCAGGTCCACATACTGCTGCATCGCGTCGTCGGCCGTGGTGCCCTTGAGCGTGTTCCAGGCGTCCCACTTGGCGCGACCCACCATGTCGCTGAACCCGGGTTTTTTGTCCGTGTTGTCGCCCAGGCTGCCCTGCTTGAACAAGGCGTAGAGCTTGAGCAGCGTCATGTTGTCGGGCCGCTCGCTCAGGTCTTTGGAATTCGCCACGGCGGCGTCGAAGCGAGATTTCAAGTCGGACATGTTGGGTTCCTTAATGTGCAGGCCCCGCTGTCGAGGCAACAACACACGATCTTAAGCGGGTCGGCACTCAGGCGGCCGCGGTGGGGTTGTAGGCGCTCACTAATTTGACCAAATGCAGGCGCTGCCCCTGTTCCAGGTAGGGCGCCAGCAGGTTCAACACATGTTGCGCCCCACGCATCAGCGCGGCCTGTGCGTTGGCCGCTTCGTGGGCATGGCGCGGATCGCGGACGTACTCAAAACTGAGCCAGTAAGTCAGCACCACCACCATGCTGGTGGCCGTGGTGTCTAGCTCGCGGGCGTCATTGCGCAGGGCCCCGGCGCAGGCCATGCCGTCCAGCAGACCCTTGATGGCGTAGGTCTTGTTTTTTAGCACCGACTGAAAATGCGTCTCCAACCGCCGATTTTTGCTCAGCAGGTCGTTCAGGTCGCGGTACAAAAACCGGTGCTGCCAGATCAGCTCGAACAGGCTGTGAAAAAAGAACCAGGCCTCTTCAACGTCCCGCACCTGCTCAGCAGCCCCCAACAACCCATTCAGCTCGACCTCAAAGCGGTCAAACAAAGCGTTGATCAACTCATCTTTGGCAGGGTAGTGGTAGTACAGGTTGCCAGGGCTGATACCGAGCTCGCTGGAGATCAGGGTGGTTGAGACGTTGGGTTCACCAAAGCGGTTGAACAAGGTGAGCGTTGTCTCCAGAATTCGCTCAGCGGTACGCCGCGGCGCTTTTTTCACCATGCTGGAGTGGCTCGGGGTGGAACGCAACATGCCATAAATGCAAAGTGTAGGCGTCTGTCGTCTGAAAATCCATTGCGCTGCAGCAATGAAGCCAGCCTTGACACTCAAATTGGCGCTGAAGCGGCCTTGCGCGGGGTGGCACGTCTGGCCGCTGGTTTTTTTCTCGGACTTGCGGCTGCTTGGGCCGACAGCTGTTGGACGCTCTTGTTGAGTTCATCGATACGGGCCGTCAAGGCGCTGATGTCTTTGGCGGAAGGCACCCCCAGCTTGCCCAGCGCCTTGGCCACGCGGTCTTCAAAAATGGTCTCCAGCTTGTCCCATTGGCCGGTGGCCTTGGCAGACATGTCGGTCGCTATGCTGGACATCTTGTTAGCCGCCTCGGCAATTTTGTCTTCGGCGGCAGACTGAGTTTTGCGCTGCAGGGTCACCCCTTCTTTGACCAAGGCCTCGAAGGCTTTGCTGCCCTCGGCTTGGGCTCGATGGAAAGCGCCCAGCCCAGCCTGCCAGATCTGCTGGGCTGAGTCTTTGACCGCGTTGGCCAGCGGTGATGCTGCGTCCGGGGCTGATTGGGCTGAGCGTGCTCCGCTTGAGTTGGTTTTGGCCGAGTTGGCTTTTAACGGGACAGATTTTTTCAATTTTGTGACCATGGGGCATCTCCTGAAAGGGTTGAATTGACATTGACCTTGATCGTCGGAGCGTCGAAGATCATGGATGCACTTTAAGCCTGCGGCGCGTTGCCGTGTAGGGATGTGCTTCTAAATCCGCAGTCACAAGCCCCAGCGATAATTCAAGGCGCTGACAGGCGGCCTGAAAGTGATCAGGCGTGACGGCGCTGGGGGAAATTAACATGATTCTGGTCACGGGCGGTGCCGGCTTTATCGGTGCCAATTT
>CAXNFT010000207.1:0-4611 GCA_964201255.1 Rhodoferax sp. | reverse complement strand
CCCAAACAAACTGTTGCCATTGCTGGCACGGCAACAGCCGCCAGCGTATTCATGGGCGTCACCGTCGCTGCCGCACCAGCGGCGGGGGTTACCGGCAACTCGGCGGCGCAGACTTGTTCGGCCATTGTTGCCAAAAAAGCTGACGTCCTTGCGGGCGATGCGGCGAAAACGGCTGGCATTACCGATATCCAAATTGACCCCGCCAACAGCAGCCAATTGATTCTGGTGTACAACCAAACTGCAGCAACCCGGGCATCGTTGACGCCCACATTGACCGGCGGCAACACCGCCGCGGCCAGTGTCGTCGCCAACAACATCAACGCTGGCCTGGTGACCAGTTCGGGCATACGGCCCACACCGGTGACCGCTGCCACCAGCGCAGGTGCATCGTTCACCGCGGGCAGCGTACTCAGCGCAGGCCTGGCCAAGTCGCCCATGACAGTCACCTACGACTTCAACACGCAGAGCTTCAAATTTACTGACAATACCAACGCTGGCGCCAACGTCATCACACTGAGCGGTGGCACAGTAAACACCACAGTGGGCGGTGTGACCACGGCAACGGTCAGGCCCAACGCCATTTTGGGCCTGGGCACCTCGGCAGTCACACTCGACTCCAATGGCCTGTCCAATGTCAAAATGCTGGCCAACAACAAGAACCCGATCCGATCGGTGACCGATCAGCGCTACGGCATCAAGGTCAATTTTGACGCGGTCAGCAAGTCTTTCTCCGTCAGTTCGGGCACCACCGGCGATGGCTCCGCGATCACCATCGACCAGGTCAGCGCCTCCGGCCTGTCACTTCTGGGTCTGCCCACATCAGTTTCTTCGGTGACGAAGTCCATCACCGCCCTGCGCGGTATCAAATCAAGCCCGGCTGTGGCTGTTGGCAAGACGCCCACCGTCAACGTTGCCAATAACTTTGCTGTGGACGCCACCAACAACAAGTTTGTGATCACCGTCGACGGCATCAAGGGCGACGTGGTCATTCCCACCAGCGCCACCTACTCGTTGGCGTCTTTCACCCGTGAACTGGAAAAAGGTATCAATGCCCTGGCAAGCGCCGACGGCGACTCGCCCACCACGGTCAATGGTGTCAAGGTCAGCTACGACTACACGCAAAATGTCTTCAAATTTACCAGCGGTACGACGGGCTCTGACTCGTTCATCAAGGTCTCGGGCAGCAACGCCTGGGGGCTGGACCAAGTGGAGGCTGGCCGTGGTACCACATCCACCTGGATCAAACCGTCACAGCACAAGGATATGGTGGGCGGCGCCCTGGCCGCGAAGTACATTGACAAGGACGGCAAAGAGACCACCAACGGCGATGGCTTCACCACGCTGCCGGCCTGGTCGCCGATTTTCCTGGACAAAGGCGAGCTGACCTTCAACACGGCGGGTAAGCTGTATTCACCTTTGAAGGGCACACAACTTGAAACCGTCTACCTTGCAGGCGGTAAGGGCGCATTGACCATCAACGTCGACTACGCAGCGTCTACCCAATTCACCTCGCCCTTTGCCGTGCTGTCGCAATCGCAGGACGGTGCGCCTGAAGGCTCCCTGGTCGGCGTGACCATTGGCAATGACGGCCTCGTGAGTGCATCGTTCTCCAACGGTACCCAAAAATCATTGGCCAAGATTTTGCTCACCAACTTCTCCAACCCAGCAGGTTTGCGGCAGATGGGCGATTCGAGCTTCCTGGCCTCGGCCTCATCAGGCAAGCCCATCCTGGGGGCTGCCGGTAGCGCTGGCTTTGGCACCTTGCGGGCTGGTGCCACCGAGCGAGCCAACGTGGACTTGACGCAGGAACTGGTTGACCTGATCACCGCGCAACGGAACTTCCAGGCCAATGCCAAGGCCATTGAAACCAGCTCAACGATGACCTCGGCCATCATCAACCTGCGCTCATAAAGTTGGCCACTTTTTCTTGGCACGTTAGTTGCTGTTAATGAGTTGCTGACCCGGATGTCCACTAATTGACACCGGGGCAGCAACTTACCCCAGGGCAACCGGCAAGGAGTCAAGCACATGGATCGTTTAGCCTTTAACGCGGTGGCTGCCATCAATGAGCAGCGCATCTCCCGCCAGATGGTGACCAATGAATTGGCCAACGTGTCAACGGTTGGTTTTAAGCGCAGCTTTGAAGCATCTGTGCGGGCCATCCAGGTCAATGGGTCTGGAATGGCCACCCGCATGCAACCACAGTCATTCACACAAGACTTCATCCAGCTCAAGCCGGGCACCGTCATGGCGACCGGCAACAACCTCGACGTGGCCCTCACCGGCACCAGCGTTCTGGGCGTTACTGCCCCCGATGGACAACTGACTTTTACCCGGCGTGGCGACCTGCGTGTCAATGCCAACGGCGTGCTGGAGAATGGCAGCGGTCACTTGGTACGAGGCCAAGGCGGCGGGTCAATCAGCGCACCCGCTGGCCTGGTCATCACCATTGAATCTGACGGCACGGTCTTTGGCAGGGATCCGGCCCAAACCAATGCTGCCCCACCGGTGGCACTGGGCGCGCTGATGCTGCGCGACGCCAGCGAGGTCAAGCTCCAGCGCCGCCCAGACGGCCTTTTCAGCGTGGTCGGGCTGGAACAGGGGGCAGACTTTCCCTCCGGCCCCAAAACACCCCGGCTCACATCAGGCGCATTGGAAGGCAGCAATGTCAATGCCCTGGACGTCATGATCAAGCTCATGGATCAGAGCCGCTCCTTTGAGCAGCAAATCAACATGATCAAGGAAGCCAAAGCCAACGACGAGTCGGGCGAAAGCATGATGAAGGCGTCCTGATCCCGTTCGAATTTTCAAGCCGTCACCCCGCTAAACAAACCAAATCACCAAGGAAAAGACCATGGACGCATCAATGTGGGTTGCCAAAACTGGCCTCGACGCGCAGCAGACACGCATGAACGTGATCGCAAACAACCTCGCCAACGTCAACACGACCGGCTTCAAGCGCGACCGTGCGGTATTTGAAGACCTGCTCTACCAAAACGTCCGCCAGGCTGGCGGCCAAACCGGTGCAACCACCCAGGCCCCTACCGGTCTGATGCTGGGTACCGGGGTTCGCGTGGTCGCCACCGAAAAACTGCATGCCCAGGGCAATATGGTGAACAGCCAAAACCCGCTGGATCTGGCCATTTCGGGCGAAGGCCATTTTCAGGTGTTGCAGGCCAATGGCTCACTGGCTTACACCCGCGACGGCAACTTCAAGGTTTCGGCAACCGGGCAATTGGTGACATCTGCCGGCGCGCCGCTGCAACCGGCCATCACCATCCCGGCCAATGCATCCAGCGTTACCTTCGGCCGCGACGGTACCGTTTCAGTAGAGCTTGCCACAGGCGGTCAACAGGTCTTGGGCAACATCCAGATCGCCCGCTTCCTCAACCCGTCAGGCTTGCAATCACTGGGACAAAACCTGCTCAAAGAGAGCCCGGCCAGCGGCGCGCCACAGGTGCTGACGCCCGGACTCAACGGAGCTGGAACGCTCGTGCAAGGCACGCTCGAAGCCTCGAACGTCAATGTGGTGGAAGAAATGGTCAACATGATTGAAACCCAGCGCGCCTATGAGATCAACTCCAAGGCCATCTCTGCGGTGGACGGCATGCTCAAGTACATGAACCAGAACATGTAAGAGAGCTGCGCCATGAAATACCTCAACCTGCTCCCTTTGGCCGTCGTGCTGACCGCATGCAGCGCCTTGCCGCCGGAGCCCATCACCCACTCCAAAGACTTTGTCCCGGTCTATCCTGTGCAGGTGGCGCAGCCCATGGCAGCCACTGGCTCCATCTACAACGGGCGTGTGAACGAAAGCTTTTTCAGTGGCGGTCGCAGTTTTCAAGTGGGTGACCTGATCACGGTCATACTGGCCGAGGAAAGCAAGGCTTCTCGCAACCAAAAAGGCGAGATCAGCAGGACCTCCAGTACCGATATCATGCCCCCCGGGCTCAAGGGCCTCATGGGCGACATCGGTTTGGCCACGGGCGCCGCCAAGATGGGCGCCATCACGTCGAACAACGGCAACGGCGCGGCAACCCAGGAAGGGGCCCTGACGGGTTCTGTGACGGTGGCCGTGGTGGCCATCATGAGCAACGGCAACCTGATTCTTCGTGGCGAAAAGCAATTGGCGCTGACCGAGGGCAGTGAGATCATCCAGGTGGCGGGCGTGATCCGCCCTGACGACATCGCCCCCAACAACACCGTGCTGTCCAGGCGCCTGGCCAATGCCCAGATCACCTACCGCGGCACCGGCGACATGGCTGCAGCCACCCGCCCGGGCTGGGGCACCAGCGCTCTGCTCAAACTCTGGCCCTTCTAGGCCTTGCTGGTAAACACCATGACCCACAAGCTACGCGCCCTGCCCCTCCTGCTGCTGCTCTGGCTGCTCCCCCAATCCTGGGCCTATGCCGACCGCATCAAGGACATGGCCAGCATCGCTGCCATGCGCAGCAACCAGCTCATTGGCTTCGGACTGGTGGTCGGCTTGGCCGGCACAGGGGACGGAGACCTGTCCTACACCAACCAGAGCATGAAGACCCTGCTCAATCGCTTGGGTGTCAATCAGGAAAACCAGTTAAAGGATTTTGAAACTGCCACGGCAACAGCCAA
>CAXNFT010000206.1:0-4616 GCA_964201255.1 Rhodoferax sp. | reverse complement strand
GAGCCCTGCGTCAGCTGCGATGGTAAGGGCAGCATCAAGACCGCCCGGAGCGTTGCTTACGATATCCTGCGCGAGATCCTGCGTGAAGCCCGGCAGTTCAACCCGCGCGAGTTTCGTGTGGTGGCTTCGCCCAAGGTGATCGAGTTGTTTCTGGACGAGGAAAGCCAGCACCTGGCAGGACTGAGTGAGTTCATTGGCAAGCCCGTTTCCTTGCAAAGCGAGACCGCCATGGGTCAGGAACAATACGATATCGTGCTGATTTGAAATATGCGGCGTTTCTGATGACAGCCCCAATCCCGATTTTGATGTACCACCAGGTGGATGCGCCGCCGCCCAAAGGCACGCCCATGCGTGGGTTGGTGGTTTCGCCCGCCGCATTCGCCCGGCAGATGGCCCTGCTGCGCGCCCTGGGCTTTACCGGGCTGTCGATGCAACATTTACTGCCTTACCTGAAAGGGCAAAAAACAGGCCGCGTCTTTGGCATCACCTTTGACGACGGCTATGAAAACAACATGATCTGTGCCTTGCCCGTGCTCCAGCGTTTTGGTTTTTCATCCACCTGCTACGTGGTGGCAGACCGGGTGGGCCGGTACAACGACTGGGACCGAGAGCGTGGCGTGCCGCAGGTGCCTCTGATGACAGCGGCGCAAATGCAGGCCTGGGTCGACGCCGGCCAGGAGATTGGCTCGCACACGTTGACGCACCAGGACCTGCCGAAGCTGGACTTGGCCGAGCAGCGGCACGAAATTGTCGACGCTCGTCAGGTGCTTGAGGCCTTGGTGCAGCAGCCTGGAGGCGTAAGGAACTTCTGCTACCCCTACGGTGGGTTTGATCAGGGGGCCGTCCGGTGCGCACAACAGGGCGGTTACGACACGGCCACCACCACAGTACGGGGCCGGGTTCACAGTTGCGGCGACGGCGATCTGCTAACCCTGCCACGGGTGTTGGTCAGCCGTACCACCACCTGCCTGCATCTTCTGCTCAAGTGCCTGACACGCTATGAAGACCGGCGCGGTAGCCAGAGTGTTGCAGGGGCTGCCGGATGAGGCTGGCCGTCATTTCTCGCCATTTCTCTAAGGTGGCCGGCGGAGCCGAAAGTTATGCGGTGCACCTCGCTACCGCCATGCGTGGTGATTACGAGATTACCGTGGTGTCGCAGACCTTTGACGAGACCGACGCTGGCTTTCGCCACATTCGGGTACCCAGTCTCCCGGTGCGTTCACGCTGGATCAACCAGCTATGGTTCAACTGGTACACAAAAAAAGTCACCCAAGGGCGGTTTGACCTGGTTCACTCTCATGAGAACGTTTCCCACGGAGACGTCCAAACCGTGCACGTCAAGACCGTGCACGCCAGCCTGCAGGAACGCGGCACAGGGGAACTTCGGATCGCCTTGAACCCACGCTTGCTCGCCTACCTGTGGCTGGAGCGGCAGCGTTTGCGTGAATCCGGTGGGCGAAATGTCTTTGTTTCGAAGCTCTTGCTCGATGAAACACAGGCCGCGCTGCCAGGGTTAACCGCTGGCACGGTGATCGCGCCAGGTGTGAATTGGCCGGAGCGTGAATTGCCCCTGGCGCAGCGTAGCGCAGCGCGGCAGTCGCTTGGCCTGGCGCCGGAGACGGTCGTGATCGGTTTTGTTGGTCACGACTTCAAGAAGAAGGGGCTTGATGTGCTGCTTCGTGCCGTGGCCCTGTTGCCCTTTGACACCACGGTGTTGGTGGTCGGCAAACCGGCGCAGTCGCCCGCCTACCAGTCTCTGGTGGCCGCGCTAGGTGCTGGCAAACAATGCCGGTTTTTGGGCGTTGTACGCCAGATGTCAACTGCCTACGCGGCGCTGGATTGTCTGGCTCACCCCACGAAGCAGGATGTTTTCCCGATGGTGTTGTTGGAAGCGATGGCGCTGGGTATCCCTGTGATCACCACTGTGGCACCCTACAACAGCATGGCCAACTTGCTCACAGACCGCCACGAGGCGCTGTTGCTCCAAGATCCACACGACGCGAGCGAGTTGGCCCAGCAAGTGTCGGATGTGGCCCGCGATGAGAACTTGCGGCGGCATCTTGCCACTTCCGGGCGGCTGTTTTCAAAAAAATACAGATGGGCGGATGTCAAGGCAGCTTACTACCAGGTTTACCAATCGGTGTTGGCCGGATCTGGCCGCTCAGGTTGAGCTGCCAGCGCCAGGCGTCGGCGCACATCTCGGGCAATGCACGGGTTGCCCGCCAGCCCAACAGGCGCTCGGCCAGCGAGGTGTCAGCATAGCAACTGGCCACATCACCCTGCCGGCGCGGAGCAAGTCGCCAGGGTACCGACCGGCCGCTGGCTACCTCGAATGCTTTCACCAACTCCAGCACGCTGCGGCCGCGTCCCGTTCCCAGATTCACGGTAAAGCTGGGCTGGCCCGCCAGCAGGGCACGTAGCGCTGCCACATGGCCTTGTGCCAGGTCCTGCACATGGATGTAGTCCCGCACACCGGTGCCATCAGGGGTGGCGAAATCCTGTCCGTAGATGTCAAGATGTGGTCGCAGCCCGGCGGCCACTTGCGCCAGCAATGGCATCAGGTTGTTCGGTGTGCCCAGCGGGTTTTCGCCAATCAGACCGCTGGGGTGTGCACCCACCGGGTTGAAGTAGCGCAGCACGCCTGTCTGCCAGTCGGGATTGGCCCGGCGTAGCGCCGCCAACATGTCTTCGCACACTAATTTGCTGTGGCCATAGGGGTTGGTGTGGCTCAGCGGAAAGTCTTCGGTGATTGGTACCGTTGCCGGCTCGCCGTAGACTGTGGCGCTGCTTGAAAAAACCAGGGTTCGGCAATCGGTCGAAGCCATGGCTTGCAGCAGGCCGATCATGCCACCCATGTTGTTGGCGTAATATTTGAGCGGCTGCGCGACACTCTCGCCAACGGCCTTGAAGCCGGCTAAATGGACCACTGCGGCCACCTTGTACTGCTTGAGGGCGTCCGCGACCAAGTCGGTGTCGGCGGCGCTACCGCGCACGCACGGTGTCGGTTGCCCCAGGATCTGCTCCAGCCGCTCCAGGACTACGGGGTCGCTGTTGGAAAAATCATCCAGAATGACCGGCTGGTAGCCGGCCTGCGCCAGGGCGACGCAGGTGTGACTGCCCAGGTAGCCCGCGCCGCCGGTCAGAAGAATGGTCGCTGAGCCTGTTGCCAGTGGTGGGCGATGTTCAGTCATCGGCCGGCCCCTGGGCACTGGGTTGAATTCCCGCCCTGAAAAGCCGCGCATAGTGGCCAGTTCGTTCCAGCAGTTCGGTGTGGCTACCGGTCTCCACAATCTGGCCGGCCTCCATCACCACGATACGGTCGGCGTGTTGCACTGTCGAGAGTCGGTGTGCAATGACCAGCGTGGTCCGGTGCTGCATCAGCCGTTCCAAGGCTTCTTGTACCGCCCGCTCGGATTCGGCATCCAGCGCCGAGGTGGCCTCGTCAAGAATGAGGATGGGGGCATTTTTGTACAGTGCACGGGCTATAGCCAGTCGCTGGCGTTGTCCGCCCGACAACTGCATCGCGTTATGTCCTACCTGTGTGTCAATGCCGGCTGGCAGGGTGGCTACGAAGCCAGCGAGGTTGGCGGCTGCCAGGCAATCCAGTACACGGGCGCGGTCCAACCCCTGTCCCAAGGCGACGTTGTCGGCAATGCTGCCGCTGAGCATGACCACATGCTGACTGACCAACGCGAACTGGCGGCGTAGCGACTCAATCTCCCACTCCCGTACATCTTTGCCGTCGATTTCGACGGCGCCGCTGGTCAATTCGACAAACCGGGGCAGCAGGTTGACCAGGGTGGTCTTCCCGGCGCCAGAGGCGCCCACCAGCGCCACGGTTTCACCGGGCAGTATTATCAGATTGAGTCGGGCGAGGGCAGGCGCCCCTTCGTCATTAAAACTGACCGACACATCGTCAAAGCGGATCTGCCCTTGTGCCCGCACCTGGGCAAAGTTGCCGCCAGACTCCACGGGGATGGTTTCAAGCAAATCAAGGCCGCGCTCAATGGCCACCAGTCCGCGCGTGATCGGGCTGGCCAGCTCAGACAAATGCTTGAGCGGGGCGACCAGCATAAGCATGGCGGTGACAAAAGCCACAAAGCTGCCCACCGAGGTGGTCTGGTCGGCGCTCTGAAGCAGCGCCACGCTGATGACCGACGACAGCGCCACGGCAGCCAGCATCTGGGTCAGCGGCGTCATGGCCGAACCCGCCGCCGTCGACTTCATCGACAGCCGGCGAAGCCCGTCTGCCAGTAAAAAAAAGCGCTCCGCCTGGGCCTGCTGTGCCCCTTGTACCCGCACATCTCGGTGCGCCAACACATTTTCTTCGACCACATAGGCCAGTTCGTCGGTCGCCGCCTGGCTGCTCTTGGTCAGGCGGTAGAGGCGCTTGGACAGCGTGCGCATCACCATCGCCACAGCGGGAAGCAGGACGGCAACGATCAAAGTCAGCTTCCAATTCAGGATCATCAGGTAAGCCAGCAGCGCCAGCAGGGTGACGCTGTCCCGTGTCAGTGTCATCAGCGCACTGACCAGCAAGGTTGAACCGGTCTGCACCTCGTACACGATGGTGTTGGCCAGTGCGCTGGATGACTGCTGTGAAAAGAGAGTGAGCT
>CAXNFT010000205.1:0-4622 GCA_964201255.1 Rhodoferax sp. | reverse complement strand
GAAGGTTTTCTCCAACCTCTGGCGCATCCACCTGCACCGTGATGCCGTGTTGGCGCAGCAGCGCCGCCGGGCCAATACCGGACAGCTGCAGCAACTGGGGCGACTGCAAGGCGCCGCCGGCCAGTATCACCTCGCCATCGGCCCGGGCTTCGTGCACCGCGCCGTTTTGCAGCCACTGCACGCCCACGGCTCGGCCATGGGCCTGCAGCACCCGCGTGACATGGGCACCAGTTAGCACCACCAGGTTTTCGCGCTTGCGCACTGGCGCCAGGAAGGCGGTGGCAGCGTCGCAACGCCAATGGCCGCGCACCGTCAGCTGGTAGCGGCCCATGCCATCAGTCTGGGCGCCGTTGAAATCCGGCGTGCGTGGATGCCCGGCCTGTTCGGCCGCAGCCAGCCAGGCCTCGCAAAAAGGGTGGTCATTGCGCAGGTCTGACACGCCCAGTTCGCCCGTGCCGCCATGGAACTCATTCTCGCCACCCTCATAGCGCTCGGAGCGCTTGAAGTGGGGCAGCACGTCCCGGTAGCCCCAACCGGTGGCACCCAGTGCGGCCCAGTCGTCGAAGTCTTGGCGCTGACCGCGGATGTACAACAAACCATTGATCGCGCTGGAGCCACCCAGCACTTTGCCGCGGGGCCAGACCATCGGGCGTCCGGCTGTAGAAGCTTGGGGCACTACCGGGAACTGCCAGGAATAGCGCTGGTCATTGATGGTGCGAAAGTAACCGACCGGTAGGCGCACCCAGAAACCATGGGTGGCACCACCCGCCTCGAGCAGCAGGACGCGGCAGCCCGGGTCGGCGCTCAGGCGGTTGGCCAGCACGCAGCCAGCAGAGCCGGCGCCGACGATGATGTAGTCAAAACCGGAGTCCAACTTGGGTGTCGTCATGTTTTTACCTACGGGCCACGCCTGAGTTAAAGCCGCCGAGCACGGCCAACAGTCAGGCAGACGGGGCGGCCTCGCAGGGCAAAGGTATTATATGCCATACGTTTGACCTTTAAGCCATATCTTCCCGCCATGATACTTAGCAAACTCCCTACCGGCCTGACCACTCCCCCGGGCACTCTAGCCCTGCATTTGACCAGGCTGCAGGCGTTTGTACTGCGCTGCCCCAGCCCGGTTCCGGTGCGAACCTCGTTTGGCATCATGCGCGAGCGGCCGGCGGTGTTTGTGCGCGCCGAAAACGCCGATGGCGCGGTGGGTTGGGGCGAGATCTGGTGCAATTTTCCGGCCTGTGGCGCGGAACACCGCGCCCGCCTGCTCGACACCGTGGTGGCACCCCTGCTGATCGGCCAGAATTTTGCCGATCCGATCCAGGCCTACGCCGAAGCCACCCGCAAAACGGACATCCTGGCGCTGCAATCCGGCGAGCCAGGGCCGATCGCGCAGGTGATTGCTGGCGTGGACCTGGCACTTTGGGACCTGTGTGCGCGCCGCGCCAACCTGCCGCTGTTTCGCCTGCTGGGTGGGCAACAGGCGCGGTTGCCGGTCTATGCCAGCGGCATCAATCCGGACGGGCCGCTGGCCGTGGTCCAGCGCAAACACGCCGAAGGCTACCGCTCCTTCAAACTCAAAATCGGTTTTTCAGCCCAACAGGATCTCGACCACCTGGCCAGCCTGCGCGCCTGGCTGGGCCCGCAGGCGGATCTGATGGCCGACGTGAACCAGGCCTGGGATTTGCCCCAGGCCAGCGCCATGCTGCCGCGGCTCGAACCGCTCGGCCTGGCCTGGCTGGAGGAGCCCTTGCGCACCGACAGCAGCAGCCAGCAGTGGCAGCAATTGCGGGCCCACACGCGCATCCCCTTGGCTGCCGGAGAAAATTTGATCGGTACCATCAGCTTCGAGGTGGCCATCCACAGCCAGGCCTTTGGCGTGCTGCAACCCGACATCGCCAAGTGGGGCGGTATCTCGGGCTGCTGGCCGGTGATTCAGCAGATCCGCCAACACGGCCTGCGCTACTGCCCGCACTACCTGGGTGCCGGCATCGGCCTGATGGCCTCGGCCCACGTGCTGGCTGCCGCAGGCGGCGACGGCCTGCTTGAAATCGACGCGAACGACAATGCACTGCGCAGCCTGCTGGCGCCGCCCTTGGCACAGGTGGTAGACGGCTGTATCACCCTCGATGAAAAGCCCGGTCTGGGGGTGATGCCTGACATCGAGGCGCTGCAGCGCGCCTGCGCTGCCCTCAGCGCCGACGCATGATGTGAACGAACTCGGCGCCCACAGTCTGCTGCTCAATGAGCTCGTTGCCGGTCTGCTTGGCAAAGGCCTGAAAGTCGCGCACCGAGCCGGCATCGGTGGCCAGCACCTTGAGCATCTGGCCGCTTTGCAGGTCGGCCAACGCTTTTTTGGCCTTGAGAATCGGCAGGGGGCAATTCAGACCGCGCGTGTCAATCTCTTTGTCGATGTGCATGATGGTTCCCGATATCGTGGCATTTTAGGCGGGGCGATTCGGCCCGCCGCAACCAGCCCCAATTACCCGCGTTTCGACCACTCGATGAATTCCGGTTCGTGGCCACGCGTGCGCAGCCAGTCCGCCAGGGCGTAGCCGGTGCTCGACGGCCAGCATTTGACCTCATCAAACGCGTACAGACGGTAATCCACCAGTTCGGGTGAGAGTTTGACCTCACCATGACAAACGGCGTGGTAGGCGATGATCACCTGATTCATTCGCTGAAAATCATAGACCCCAATCAAGTGGATCTCGGTGGCTTCCAAGTTGGTTTCCTCCTTGATCTCGCGCTCAATGCCGCCCCGCGGTGTCTCGCCGGCCTCCATGAAGCCGGTGATCAGCGCAAACATCTTTCCCGACCAGGCCGCGTTCTGGGCCAGCAGGATTTTCCCCTGGTACTCCACCACCGCTGCCAGCACCGGGGTCGGGTTGTTCCAGTGGGTGTAGCCGCAGGCCAAACAGCGAAGACGCTCTTTTTCCCCGCCGTCTTCCAACTGGGCGATGAATTCCAGCGGCGTGGCGCACTGGGGGCAAAATTTGAAATTAGAGCTCATTGAGGGCAATCAGGCGGGAAACACGCCGGTGGAAAGATAGCGGTCGCCGCGGTCGCAGACGATGAAGACGATGGTGGCATTGGACTCAGTGCGAGCCAGCTGCTGCGCCACCCAACAGGCGCCAGCCGCAGAGATGCCGGCAAAAATGCCCTCTTCCCGCGCCAGCCGGCGGCACATGTCTTCGGCAGATTCCTGGCTGACATACATCAGCTCATCCACATGATCGGGGTTGTAAATGGTGGGCAGGTAGGCTTGCGGCCACTTGCGAATGCCCGGAATGCGAGAGCCTTCTTCCGGCTGCACACCAATGATGCGTACCGCCGGGTTTTGCTCTTTCAAGAACTGTGACACACCGGTAATGGTGCCGGTAGTGCCCATGGCGCTGACAAAATGGGTGATACGGCCATGCGTGTCGGCCCAGATTTCAGGGCCGGTGGTCTCGTAATGAATACGCGGGTTGTCGGGGTTGGCAAACTGGTCCAGCACCCGGCCACGGCCCTCAGCCTGCATTTGCTGCGCCAGATCGCGGGCGGATTCCATGCCGCCGCTCTTGGGCGTGAGGATCAGTTCGGCACCAAAGGCCTTCATGGTCTGCGCCCGCTCAATAGACAGGTCTTCCGGCATGATCAGCACCATGCGGTAGCCCCTGATCGCCGCCGCCATGGCCAGTGCAATGCCGGTGTTGCCGCTGGTGGCCTCAATCAGTGTGTCGCCAGGCTTGATGTCGCCCCGCTCTTGGGCCCGGGCGATCATCGACAGCGCAGGCCGATCTTTCACCGAGCCAGCCGGGTTGTTGCCCTCGAGCTTTCCCAGAATCACATTGGCTCGCGCAGCACATGCATCAGCACCCAAGCGTTGCAGCCGCACCAACGGCGTCTTGCCGATCGAGTCTTCGAGAGTCGGATAGTTCATAGGCCACACTGTGCCATAATTTCCCACTGACTTGCTCCCCGCCCGGGTGGTGAAATTGGTAGACGCAGGGGACTCAAAATCCCCCGGAGAAATCCGTGCCGGTTCGATTCCGGCCTCGGGCACCATCATCCAAGTCATTGGTATTGAACCGAGCTCGGTTACTTTGTCCCCCTTTGCTCGGCTGGCAGCACGCCCCCCTTCAAACAATCCCATGCGCTCGGCGATCTGGGTGACGGTTTCGCGGTAGCAGGTCATCAGCTCATTGATGTCTGTGTGGCCGTTGATCTTGGCCAGGGCCATGGTGTCGACCTTCTTGGGCGAGCGGGTGAGCGACTCGGCCCGCACATGGAAATGCAGGTCTTCGACCTTGAGCGCGTCTCTGGCCCGGCGAAAGAGGGTGTCAAGGGTGCTGCTGCCAAGCTTTATTACCAGCTCAGTGCCTGAGGTCAAAAAATCAAAAAACGCCTGCTCATGCGAGGTGCTGGATCAGGCAGCCACGATCTGGGTCAGGGCGTTTGATGGCCCCTTGTCGTTGGCAGGGGCAGTCAAAACGCCGGTGTTTTTCTTGAAATTGGCTCGGATGGATATTTTGACCAACAGCAAGGGCTGCGCCGCGCCTGCACTCCTTTCTTTGCACTCCCTTCTTGATTGAAAAATTCCCTGCAAAACTAAAACCAAAACCAAACCAAAATCAAAAACCAAA
>CAXNFT010000204.1:0-4681 GCA_964201255.1 Rhodoferax sp. | reverse complement strand
GAGTTCGACATCCTGTCTGGTGCGATCGAGGTCAATGCGCTGCTGGACCGTGATGCGCCAGAGGAGATCCGTCGGACTTTTGACATTCTCAACCGGGCAGCCAGTCGGCTGACCGACCAGCGCGCGCAAGCCACTGTGACCTTGAGCGCTATCAATGATGGCGTGCTGTCCACCGATGCAGACTACTTGGTGCGATACGCCAACCCCGCAGCGCTCCTTTTGCTAGGCCGGGACGACGAATCCTTGCTCGGGCAGGACATTCGAACTCTGCTCCCAGCGGCTTTTTTTGTGGGTCAGACTCCAGCGGATTGGGCGGCGCACCAGATTGGCCTGGCGCAGGCAGACGGCTCGCGGGTCATTTTGGAGACCAGCCTGTCGGCATTGCCTGCCATTGGCCAAGATCAGTCGGGTTTTGTGCTGACCTTCAGGGATGTGACCCAGCAACAAGCCTTGAATCGGCGCCTGCGCGACGAGCTTGACACCCGGCAGCGCGCCTTGGAGTCATTACGCCAGGTGCTCAGCACCTTTCATGGTTCGGCGCCCTCAAAGGCGCCGTCGTCCGACGACCTGGACGCCCTGGTGAACCAGGTGGTCGCCTTGGTTCGCGAACGCGAGCAGGGGCGGCTAGAACTGACCAACCAGAAGTTTGCGCTTGATGAGCATGCGATTGTCAGCATCACCGACACCGAGGGCAACATCACCTACGCCAACGACCGGTTCTGCGCCATCAGTGGTTTTGCCCGTGAGGAATTGCTGGGCTTGAACCACCGGATCATCAACGGCCACTACCACCCGCCGTCGTTTTTTGAGCAGTTGTGGCAGACCATTGAGCAGGGTCATGTCTGGCGCGGCGAAATCAAAAATCGCCATAAGGACGGCAGTGAGTATTGGGTGAGCGCCACCATCGTGCCCCTGCTCGGGTCGGATGGCCGCCCGGAGCAGTACATCGCCATTCGCACCGACATCACTCGGGGTAAGGCCATTGGGTCACAACTTGAAGACCAGCTGCGATTCGTCGAGGTGCTGCTCGAGGCGACGCCTACCGCCCTGTACTTGAAAGACCGCAGCGGCCGCTTCGTTCGCGTGAATCGGGCCTTTGAAGATCTGCTGGGGGTCGACCGATCCCATTTGGTGGGCCACAGTTCAGCTGAGTTGGGCGGCGATGACGCCCTGATGATCGACCCGAAGCTGGACCAGCAGCTGTTTGAGACGGGTGTGGCCCAGACCTTTGAGGCCAGCTTTATCCACCGTCCGACTGGCGAGACGCGACAGGGCCTGTTTCGCAAGGCGCCCATCACCAATGCGGCTGGCGAAGTGACCGGTTTGGTCGCCAACATTGTCGACATCACCGAGCGCACGCAGATGGAGCTCGCGCTGCGCCGCGCCACCCGCCATGCCGAGACCGCCAACAGCGCCAAGAGTGAATTCTTGGCCAATATGAGCCACGAAATCAGAACGCCCATGAACGGCGTGATCGGCATGACCGACCTGGCCCTTGAAACTGAACTCGACGAGGTCCAGCGGGAGTACCTGGAGGTGGTGAAGACCTCGGCCCAGTCCTTGATGGTGATCTTGAACGACATTCTTGATTTTTCCAAGATTGAAGCCGGCCGGCTGGATATTGAGTCGGTGGTCTTCAATTTGCCTGGGCTGATGACCGACACCTTGAAGGCGCTGAGACCGCGCGCGGCGCAAAAAGGCTTGTCATTGACACTTGAACTTGGCTCTGCGCTGCCGCGGCTGGTGCGCTCGGACCCAGGCCGCCTTCGTCAGATTCTGACCAACCTGTGCGACAACGCGATCAAGTTCACCATCTCGGGTCAGGTCGTGATCAGGCTCGAAGGGACGCCGGCCGAAGAGGGCGCCTGGACGCTACAGCTGTCGGTGCAGGACAGTGGCATCGGCATTGATCCGGAAAAGCAGCAGCGGATTTTTGAGGCCTTCAGCCAGGCTGACAGCTCCACCACACGCCGCTTTGGCGGTACCGGGCTGGGCCTGACGATCTGCAGCCGACTGGCCAACCTCATGGGCGGGCGGATCTGGCTCGACAGCCAGCCCGGCAGGGGCAGTACCTTCCATGTCGCCATTCAGGCACAGGTGGTGGCTGGCTCAGACCGGTCTGCCCCAGCCCCTGCGGTTGGCGCCGAGGTGAGCCGAGCCCCCATGCGCAGCCTGCAAGTTTTATTGGCAGAAGACAACCCGGTCAATCAGCTGGTAGCGGTCACCATGCTCAAGAAGTGGGGGCATAACGTGGTCACTGTCGAGAACGGTCAGCAGGCGTTTGACCTCTTTTTTCAACACCCCTGGGACTTGGTGCTGATGGATATCCAAATGCCTGTGATGGGCGGACTGGAAGCGACTCAGCTGATTCGCAGCCGGGAACCGGCCGGGACCCATACGCCCATCATCGCCATGACCGCCAATGCCATGGCCTCAGACCGCCTGATCTGCCTGGAGGCTGGCATGGATGAACACTTGGCCAAACCCGTCACCGCCGCCAGCCTGAAGGCTGTGCTGGCACGGTTTGGGGACCCAACGGGCGCATGACGGCACTGTTGGTGCGTTGGTCACTCCACGGGCCGGCCACTAGACTCAGGTCAGGCCAAGCGCCTGGGCCTAGAATCAGTTCCTGACTTTTTGTTTGATCTGTCTTACCATGGCTAAAGCCCCACCCGTCCCGCCCCCTTTGCCCGCCAACTACGAAGTGGCCCTGGCTGAGCTTGAGCAGTTATTGGCGCGGCTCGAATCGGGTGATTTGCCATTGGATCAACTTCTGTTGGGCTACCAGCGTGGCGCAAGCTTGCTGAGCTTCTGCCGCGAACGCCTGGAGGCTGTAGAGGGACAAATCAAGGTGCTGGACCAAGGCGCCCTCAAAACCTGGACAGCCGAATGAGCCCACCCGCGCTGTTTGACCTGGCCAGCTGGAGCGCTACTCAACAGGTCGTCGTGGAGCAGGCGCTGGCGCGTTGGGTCAGCGTCGCAGGTATTGCCAATGGCACTGCCGGTCCGCCGGCGGCACTGATTGAGACCATGCGCTATGCCGTGCTGGACGGTGGCAAACGACTGCGCCCCCTGTTGGTGCTGGCAGCTGCCGAGACGGCCAATGCCGGTCTGTCTGCTTCGCCGCAAGCCGGTCACCCCACCCTGACGCTGCCGGTTGCGGACGAGAGCGCCCTGCGTGCGGCCTGCGCGGTTGAACTGATCCACGCTTACTCCCTGGTGCACGACGACATGCCCTGCATGGACAACGATGTGCTGAGGCGCGGCAAACCCACGGTGCACGTCAAATATGGCGAGGCCGGCGCGCTGCTTGCGGGTGACGCCTTGCAGGCACTGGCCTTTGAGTTGCTCACCCCAGATGAGGCCCTGGTGCCGGCGCTGCGGCAGGCGCGCCTGTGCCGCTTGCTGGCACGTGCTGCCGGTTGTGCTGGCATGGCCGGTGGCCAGGCGATCGATCTGGCCAGTGTTGGCCTGGCCTTGAATGAGCGCCAGTTGCGGGAAATGCACCAGCTCAAGACCGGCGCGCTGTTGCAAGCCAGCGTCATGATGGGCGCCGCTTGCGGCTCGTTGACACCCGCGGCCGAACAGGCGCTGGCGAGCTTTGGCGAGGCGCTGGGTCTGGCTTTTCAGGTGGTGGACGATATTTTGGATGTCACTGCTGACTCCGCCACTTTGGGCAAAACCGCCGGCAAGGACGCGGATCAGAATAAGCCGACCTACGTGTCGGTGCTCGGGCTTGCGCCTGCTCAGGCCCATGCCCAGGCCTTGCTGGGTCAGGCCCTGACGGCGCTCAAAGACAGCGGCTTGCCTGATACGCGGGCCCTGCAAGGTTTGGCCGAGATGGTGCTGAGCCGGACCCACTGATGGCGCCACTCCAATGACCCATGGCATGGACAGACCTCTTGTTTTTAAGTCAAAATGGGCTCAAGCCCACGTGCAATAAGCGTTGATCGCTATTAAAAGAGTAGCCTATGCCGAACACATCCTACCCCCTGCTGCAGTCTGTCAATGAACCCGCCGATCTCAGGCGGCTGCCGCGCCCAAAGTTGGACCAACTGGCCGGCGAGTTGCGAGAATTTTTGCTGGGCAGCGTGGCCAGAACGGGTGGGCACCTCAGTTCTAACCTTGGTACGGTCGAGCTGACTGTCGCGCTGCACTATGTGTTCAACACGCCGCAAGACCGCGTGGTCTGGGATGTGGGCCATCAGACTTACCCGCACAAAATTTTGACTGGGCGCCGTGACCGCATGGACTCGCTGCGTCAATGGGGCGGCCTGAGCGGCTTTCCGCAACGCACCGAGAGCGCCTATGACACTTTTGGTACGGCGCACTCCAGCACCTCCATCTCTGCGGCGCTGGGCATGGCGATGGCTGCCCACATCAAGGGCGAAGACCGATATTCAGTGGCGGTGATTGGCGACGGTGCGCTGACGGCTGGCATGGCGTTCGAGGCGCTCAATAACGCCGGCGTTGCTGACTGCAAGCTGCTGGTGATCCTGAACGACAACGACATGAGCATCAGTCCGCCTGTCGGTGCGCTGAACCGCTACCTGGCGCAGCTGATGAGCGGGCGCTTCTACTCGGCAGCCAGGAGTGTGGGTAAAACTGTGCTCAAGGGGGCACCTCCGCTGTTGGAACTGGCCAAACGTTTTGAGCAGCAGGCCAAGGGCATGGTGGTGCC
>CAXNFT010000203.1:0-4689 GCA_964201255.1 Rhodoferax sp. | reverse complement strand
GCCGGCATTGCCGACAACGACTGGGTGGAGTTGTTCAACACCAATGGCGCCATCGCGGCGCGGGCGGTGGTGAGCCAGCGCGTGAACCCCGGCATGGTCATGATGTACCACGCCCAGGAAAAAATCATCAACACGCCCGGGGCCGAGATCACCGGCATTCGCGGTGGTATTCACAACTCGGTCACCCGGATTGTGACCAAGCCCACTCACATGATCGGCGGTTACGCGCAGTTCAGCTATGGCTTTAATTACTACGGGACCATCGGCACCAACCGTGACGAGTTTGTGGTGGTCCGCAAGATGCGCAACATCGACTGGCTTGATGGCGAAGCCCCCGCCACCGTCCAGGCCTGAGCCCCTGCCTGGCGCGCCGCCCCCCACTGGAGATCAATCATGAAAATACGCGCACAAATTGGCATGGTGCTGAACCTGGACAAGTGCATTGGTTGCCACACCTGCTCAGTCACCTGCAAGAACGTCTGGACCAGTCGACCCGGCATGGAGTACGCCTGGTTCAACAACGTCGAGACCAAGCCGGGCATCGGTTACCCCAAGGAATGGGAAAACCAGGACAAGTGGCAAGGTGGATGGAGCCGCAAGGCGGACGGCAGCATCGAGCCGCGCCAGGGCGGCAAATGGAAGCTGCTGATGCGCATTTTCTCTAACCCGAACATGCCGCAGATTGACGACTACTACGAGCCCTTCACCTTTGACTATGACCATCTGCAGTCGGCGCCAGAGTCCAAGGCCACGCCCACGGCACGACCGCGCAGCCTGATCACCGGCAAACGCATGGAAAAAATCGAGTGGGGTCCAAATTGGGAGGAGATTCTGGGCGGCGAGTTCTCCAAACGCAGCAAAGATGCCAACCTGGCCAATTTTGACCAGGTTCAAAAAGAGATGGTCGGGCAGTTTGAAAACACCTTCATGATGTATTTGCCACGCCTGTGTGAGCATTGCCTCAACCCGGCCTGCGTGGCCTCTTGCCCCTCTGGCTCGATCTACAAACGCGAGGAAGACGGCATTGTGCTGATCGACCAGGACAAGTGCCGTGGCTGGCGCATGTGTGTGTCGGGCTGCCCCTACAAGAAGATTTATTACAACTGGAAAAGCGGCAAGGCCGAAAAGTGTATCTTTTGCTACCCCCGCATTGAAGCCGGCCAGCCCACCGTGTGTTCTGAGACCTGCGTAGGCCGGATCCGTTATTTGGGTGTGGTGCTGTACGACGCGGACCGCATCCAGGAGGCCGCCAGTGTTGCCAATGAGCAGGACCTGTACCAAGCCCAGCTCGATATCTTTTTAAACCCCAACGACCCCGCCGTGATCGCGCAAGCCCGTCTGGACGGTATTCCGGAATCATGGCTCGCTGGCGCGCGCAACAGCCCGGTTTACAAAATGGCGGTGCAGTGGAAGGTGGCGCTGCCGCTGCACCCCGAGTACCGCACGCTGCCGATGGTCTGGTACGTGCCACCGCTGTCGCCGATCACCTCTGCCGCCAATGCCGGGCATATCGGCGTCAATGGCGAGATTCCCGACATCGCCCAGATGCGCATACCGGTGCAGTACCTGGCCAATTTGCTGACGGCGGGTGAGACGGCGCCGGTGGTGCGTGCGCTGGAACGCATGCTGGCGATGCGCGCCTACCAACGCAGCAAGCATGTGGATCAGGTGCAGAACCTGGCGGTGCTGACGCAGACCGGGCTGACGGTGGCTGAGGTGGAAGAGATGTACCAGATCATGGCCATCGCCAACTATGAAGACCGGTTCGTGATCCCCAGCACCCACCGCGAATATGCAGAAAACACCTTTGACCTGCGCGGCGGCTGCGGATTCTCGTTTGGCAATGGTTGTTCGGACGGCACCAGCGAGGTCAGCCTGTTTGGCGGCACCAAGACGCGCACGATTCCCATCAAGGCCATGGTTTGAGCACTTGGAGAACCCCCATGAAAGACAGTCGATATTCCCTGCGCGCTTTGGCCCTGTTGCTGTCCTATCCGGATCAGGATCTGAGACAGAAAGTGCCCGAGTTGATTGAGGCGATAGACCGCGAGGCACAGTTGCCCGCCTTTCGGCGCGACGAGCTTCGGACGCTGGCATCTGAGTTGCTGGGCCTGGATCCGATGGCGGTAGAGGTGCGCTATGTCGAGACCTTTGACCGCGGCCGGGCCACGTCGCTGCACCTATTTGAGCACATCCACGGCGATTCGCGTGACCGCGGGCCCGCCATGGTCGACCTGATTCAGACTTATGAGAAAGCCGGCCTGCACCTGGGCCCCGATGAGCTGCCCGACCACCTGTGTGTGGTGCTGGAATTTGCCTCGACACAGCCGCCGAAGTTGGCGCAGGCGTTCCTGGGTGAGATGACGCACATTTTGTCGGCCATCTTCAGTGCCCTTTTACAGCGCGGCAGCCCCTACGCGGCGGCGGTGGCAGCGGTGCTGGAACTCGCTGGGCAGCGAGTCCAGGCCGTGCCGATCCAGGCGGACGAGCCGATGGACGCGCTATGGGCCGAGCCGCAGGCCTTTGACGGTTGTAGCACCAAGGGTCAAGCCCGCCCTGGCGATCCACAGCCAATTCATATTGTTCGCCAACAACCCAAAGCACAGGGAGCCGCCACATGACCTATCTTGACAATGCCCTTTTCGGGCTTTACCCCTACGTCTGCCTGACGATTTTTTTACTCGGCAGTTTGATCCGGTTTGACCGTGATCAATACACCTGGAAGAGTGATTCGTCACAGTTGCTTCGGACAGGGCAGTTGCGCTTGGGCAGCAATTTGTTCCATGTCGGCGTCTTGTTTCTTCTCTTTGGGCACACGGTTGGCATGCTGACACCTCACTTTCTGTATGAGCCGTTCATCAGTGCGGGGGCGAAACAATTACTGGCCATGGTCTCGGGTGGTCTGTTCGGCGTACTCGGTTTTGTCGGCGTGACGATTCTGTTGCACCGCAGGCTGAGCGACGAACGCATCCGCATCAACTCCAAAACCAGCGACATTGTGCTGCTGGTGTTGTTGTGGCTACAACTGCTGTTGGGCTTGGCGACCATTCCCTTGTCAGCCCAGCACCTTGACGGCAGCATGATGATGCGTCTGGCCGAATGGGCGCAACGCATTGTGACTTTCCGCTCTGGCGCGCCCGAGCTGCTGGCTGAGGTCGGCCTCATCTTTAAGTTGCACATGTTCTTAGGCATGTCGATCTTTTTGGTCTTTCCTTTTACCCGCTTGGTGCATGTCTGGAGTGGTTTCGGCGCGGCAGCGTATCTGGTTCGGCCCTATCAGCTGGTGCGCAGTCGCCGCATTGGCCTGACCGAGCGCTGAAGATGCTTGTGCGAACACCTATGGACACCACCACCGCCCCGGTCGCCAGCATCAATGGCATTTTTCTCTGCGCCACTGACGCAGCTGTACCCCTGGTCGAATTGGCTTATGCCGAGCTGTTGCGGCAGCAAGCCGTTCGGGAGGGTTTGCTGCCCGCTCATCCTGGCTTAAACGCACCGGAACTCAGCGACGTGCAGCGCGCTGTGATCGAGACCATGGTCGACCAGGCCGCAGCCAGCCCACAGCCCACGGCTGAGGAATGTCAGCGCTATTTTGACGCCCACCGGTCGAAATTTGTGGTGGGCCAGGCCGTGCACGCGCGGCACATCCTGTTCGCCGTCACGCCGGGTGTGGATGTGCAGGCGCTGGCCGTGCATGCCGAAAAAGCCTTGCTTAGTCTGCTGGGCAACCAGGTGCCGGAGACGCGCTTTGCCACGCTTGCAGCAGAGCTGTCGAACTGCCCCAGCGGCTCCTTGGGGGGCGACCTCGGTTGGCTTGCGCCAGACGATTGCGCGCCAGAACTGGCCCGTGAGCTCTTTCATCAAACGCACAGTGCCCGCAGTCTGGGCGTGCAGACGCGCTTGTTCCAGACCCGTTTTGGATTTCACATCATTGAACTGCTGGCTCGACGCGAAGGCCAGCAGCTCAGTTTTGACGACGTCAGCGCGCGCGTGGCGACTCAGTTGGCCGCGCAGTCCCGCGCCAAGGCCTTGCAGCAATACATGCGGCTGCTGGTCGGTCAGGCCAAAGTAGACGGGCTGGCACTTGAGCTGGAGGGCGCCGACTCGCCTTTGCTGCAATGACCAAGCCCATTCACTAAAAAAAGCGTTCATGAAACCCGACACCGATGACCTCTCCCTCACCTTGCCCGGGGTGCAGCCCATCAGCCTGGACGTGCTGACAGAAAAATACCTTAAACCCGGCGAGACCTCGGCCGAGGACGTGTACCTGCGCGTCGCCCGTGCCCTGGCCAGTGTGGAAGCCGTTGCCGAACAAGCCGACTATGAGGCTCTTTTTCTAGCCAATCTGCGCGCTGGCGCCATTGGCGCGGGGCGCATCATGAGCGCGGCCGGTACCTCAATCCAGGCCACCCTGATCAACTGTTTTGTGCAGCCCGTCGGCGATTGCATCCAGGGTGTGGATGACGACGGCTACCCAGGCATCTATGAAGCGCTGCGCGAGGCTGCCGAGACCATGCGCCGTGGCGGTGGCGTGGGCTACGACTTTTCGCGCATTCGGCCCCGTGGCGCAGAAGTGAAAGGCACGGCCTCCATGGCGTCCGGGCCGTGCAGCTACATCAATGTGTTTGACCAATCTTGCGCCACCGTCGAGAGCGCCGGTGCCCGCCGCGGGGCGCAGATGGGCGTGCT
>CAXNFT010000202.1:0-4715 GCA_964201255.1 Rhodoferax sp. | reverse complement strand
GGCATGGTTCCGGCGCCACCCAGCACCTGGCCTTATCTTCCATTCAGATCGTGGCAGCCAATACTGTGGGCATGAGTTCCAGGAGACGCTGGCGGGCTACAAAATGAGGAGCTCGATGAGCCGCAAGGGTAACTGTTGGGCAGACTTGGGGTTTTGCCACAACGCACCAACGGCGAGCCTGTGGGGTCGAATGAAGGTGGGCAGGCTATACGGACAGAAGTTTGCAACCCGCAGGCAGGCGATGGATGAGGTGATTGACTGGTTGGCGTTTTACAACCACCGCCGCCTTCACTCCACGCTGGGCTACGTCAGTCCGATGCAGTTTGAGAAACGCTGGGACGCGGCACAGCTATTGAAGGCCGCATAATGAAGCGGCTAAGCGGTACGTCAAACAGGGGCAGGTTCAGTTTTTCTTTGTGACATAAGCGGGAATAGCTCAGTTGGTAGAGCGATACCTTGCCAAGGTATAGGTCGAGAGTTCGAGCCTCTTTTCCCGCTCCATAAGGTTCAACAAGCACCAAGCCCGTCCCTAGTGATGGGCTTTTTGCTTTTTGGATATGGGCGCATTGGGGATAGGCGGTGGCGAGGTTAGGCTGGGTCCTGCGGTGCCTACCGGCCCGTTCAACTTGGCATTAAATCCCCCATGAATTCAGCGACTTTTCTGTCCTTGGCACACCGTGCAGGCCCTGCTGTCAAAAACCAGAGCCAGGGGAGGACAACTCGGTTGTCTTGCTTAGAGACTATAAAAAGACTACATTCAGTCTTTCCGAAAATTTGGAGCAAGGCGATGCGTTATTCATCTCAAGTCAAGCCGATCAGCTACCTTAAGGCCAATGCTGCCGAGGTTTTCTTGCACCTCACTGAGCAGCGCGAGCCCCTGGTCATTACCCAGAACGGTGAAGCCAAGGCGGTGCTGCAGGATGTGGCCTCGTTCGAGGAGACACAGGAAACTCTGGCCTTGTTGAAGATCCTGGCATTGAGCACTCACGACGTGGCAGGTGGCAAGGTTAAACCTGTGGCCGACGTCGTGGCCCGTCTGCGCGCCAAGCGGGCCATCGGCTGATGGCAACCGGACCTGCCAAATTCGAGGTCCTGCTGACAGAGGGTGCGGAGCAGGACTTGGAGGCCATTCACGACTACATCTCCGAGTACGACTGCGTTGCCAACGCCAACTACGTTTTGGATGAACTGACGGAGGTTGTGGAGAACCTTTCGAAGTTTCCACAGCGCGGTGGCTACCCGAAGGAGTTGGTGGCTTTGGGCATCAAGGAATACCGCCAGACCGCGTTCAAGCCTTACCGGGTGATCTACCGTGTCGAAGGCAGTCGGGTCATGATCTATCTGATTGCTGATGGCCGTCGTGACATGCAGGCGGTTCTGGCCAGGAGATTGTTGGGCGCTTAGACCCGCACTGGATGGTCATGGCGGCGGGGTTGCTTTGGCCGCGCTTTCAATGACCGTCCCACCGAAGAGTTTGGCCGTCGTGCCGCCGAGGCCGCCTCAGCCGGGCCAGTGGCCATGGGCAACGGTGTGATCGTCGGTGCTATCGTGGCGGTCAATGCTGGCGGCTCCACCGTCAAATCGCCCACGGGTGAGATTTATGCCAAGTAACTGAATTTCTGCCCCCGCCAACGTCAACGCCCTGGGTTCCGTTGCAGCCGACGCCCTGGCCCGCGCCGGGTAGCTTCCAACCTGACCTTCTGCCCATGCCTACCGAAGCGCTGTGACCAACTGGTTGGAGCGCGCGAGTGACTCTGACGCCTTGCGTATGACCATGTGCTCAAAGCGTGTGACCAGTTCGGGAAGTTCGTCACGCATACGCACCAGTTCCAATTTACTCAGGATGTAGGCGGATGAAGGAACGGTAGCCTGTATCGAGGCGGTCCGCGCCTTGCCCGTGTAAAGCGCCATCTCACCCACCATGGCGCCGACGCTGATTTTTGCCAACCGGCGCCCTGGCTTGGTGTTCAAGGGCTTGATCACGTCAAAGCTGCCACTGTTTACAAAATAGACGGCGTCGGACAACTCGCCCTCATGGCACAGCATGTCGCCGCTCTCAAACTGTTTGAAGTCGCAGTAGCTGCGGAACACCTCTCGGTCAGCCAAACTGTCTAGAAAATCAAAGCAGCCGGGCTCATAGCCCGCCAGCGCATTGCTGCTGAAGATGCGTTCCTCTGCCGCCTCAAGCGCCAGGTCCAGCACCTGGAAGAAGCTGACCTGGCCGTGCAGCGAGCCGTCCTCCAGCAGCGACCGCTGCAAATCCCAGCCCGATACGGGGTGGACAAAGTAAAAGTGCAGGGGTAAGTCCGCATAACGTCTCAAAATACGCTGAAACGCCGAGATCGCCGACCTGTCAATGCCATTGACCAGGGTGAAATCCATGAGGATCGCTTCCAGTTCATCCATCTTCATGGTCTGAAAAACGGCGTCTATTTTTTTGGCTGAGCCAAAGAACATATAGCCTTCAAACCGATACACCACGGTTCCGCTGGCGCGCGTTGACAGCATCTCCACGTCTTGCCGAGGGCGGACCACCGAACTCGGTAGCGCAGACAGGTCTGTCGTGAGGTTGGCCAAAGGGATATGGCTGTAGGCCACAGCAAAGACAATGCAAGAGATGACGGTCCCCGCAGCAAACCCGACCACGTAGCCATAGTTGGCGACCAGAAAAATGATCAAGACAATTTGCGCCAATTCGTGCAAATTGACTGCAGTGATTTGGTCCCACAGCCAATTCTTGAGCATGCTCAGGCCCAAGAACATCACCAATGCACCTAAGGCGGCCTTTGGCACATAGGCAATTAGCCCGCTTGCGCCCACCAGCATCGCCAGGCAGATGACCGACGCAATCACGCCAGACATCGCCCCACCGCCCACAGCCCGGTTCAACAATGTGCGCCCAATGGACACAATGCCCACGAACCCACCCAAAAGCGCTGAAACGCCGGTCGATGCCGCGTGGGCTTTGAGCAAACGGTCCAGATCGAATTCTTTTTTGAAATCACGCTCCAAACTAGCCAGCGACACCAATATCGCTAAGGTACCGACAAAACTGATGACCAGCATCGCTGGAAGCTCAGACACCAGAATTCGCCAATCAAGCCACTCCAACTTCAAGTTCCAGGGTGGCCGCCATGCCAGGTCATCAAGCCCGTGGAACAGCCAGTTTTCGCGGCTACACGCCATGGCGGGGCAGATGCCGTACGCCAGTGCCACATTCACCAAGAGTGACGCTGACAACATCACCAGTGGAATCAAGAGTGCCGCAGACACCCGCTTCGCCAAGCCGTAAAGGGCCAGTAAAACGGCCAATGCAAGGCCCAACTCGGGCCGGTACGGGTGCTCCAGCAGCGCGGCCAGGCCGCTTCGGCTCAGCGGTGTGCCAGTAATGATGTCGAGCCCGCTGCTGCAGATCAACCATCCATTGGAAGCCAAAAGCCTGCCGTCACCGAAAACGGCATAAAGCGAACCAGCCCAGCCAATTTAAATCGACCCAGTGCGTAGAACGACACTGCGCAGACCACCGACGTCAGGAACAAGGTGGCCAAGGCAAGATTGACGGTACGAAACTCGGCAAACTGCATAGCACTCAGGGTGGCCAGCAGCCCCGCCAACACCGACGTGGTACTGGAATCTGGTCCACTGATGAATCTGCGCTCTTCGGACAGCAAGCCAAACGGCGCGCCCACCACCGCTGTGACAATGGCCGCGGCAATCCCGATGCCAACGTAGGGCGCGAGCGGTCCTGAAAACAGCATGGCGCCATAAGAGATGGCGTAAATAACCGCACTCAAGCCGACGGTGATGCCGGCAGCAGACTGGCGTGCCAGCCCTGTCAGCCAAGGCATATTGACGCCTGCCACACCCAATAGTTTGCTCATGGAAGACGATTTCTTGCAAATCTATGACGCTGTTGTTACCTCCACCAGGCAGTCGTAAAACGTGGGCGCCCGGCCCAGATCGGTCAGTTGCTGGCTGGTCAGTTGGTTCACGTTGGTGCCGTCCATCCCGAACTTGCGCCACCACACGCCCAGGCCGTGCACCACGCCGGGCCGGGCCCGGGTTGACACCACCAGTCGGCAGTGGTGCGCCCCGCGCTGGTTAAAGACCCTCACCATGGCGCCATCGGCCAGGTGCCGCGACGCCGCATCTGCGGCGTGCATCTCCAGCAGCGGCTCCCCCTCAATGTCGCGCAGGCTCTGCACATTGACGAAGCTCGAATTCAGAAAATTTCGCGCCGGCGGCGAGATCATGGCCAGCGGGTAATGGGCTGACGAACCCGGCGCCTCATGGTTGGGCAGGTAGTCGGGCAGGCCGTCCAGCCCCTGCGCCGCCAACCTGGCACTGAAAAACTCGCACTTGCCCGAGGGCGTGGGGAACTGCCCCTGCGCGAACGGCGCCTGCACCTGCGTCACCGGGGCAAAGCCCTGGGTCAGCAGCGCCTCAAAGTCCACCGCATCGCCGTAGGCCAGCCGGCACAGCGTCTGGTCATCCTCGGCAAACTCAGGATCGGTGAAGCCCATGCGCTGCGCCAGATCCCGAAAAATCTGGGTGTTGGTCCTGGCCTGGCCCAGTGGCGCTATGGCGGGCCGGTTCAGTAGCGCGTCGGTGTGGCCGTAGCCGGCGTGCACGTCCCAGTGCTCCAGCTGCGTGGTGGCGGGCAGCAGGTAGTCGGCATAGTCGGCGGTGTCGGTCTGAAAATGCTCCAGCACCAC
>CAXNFT010000201.1:0-4718 GCA_964201255.1 Rhodoferax sp. | reverse complement strand
CTGGCCTGGTAGGGCGGCGCGTCGGAGGCGCCGTTCCAGTCAAAGCCCAGCCACTTCACCGCGTCGATGATGCTATTTACATACTCGGTGTCTTCTTTTTCGGGGTTGGTGTCGTCAAAACGCAGGTGGCACACGCCGCCGTAGTCTCGCGCCAGGCCAAAGTTCAGGCAGATGCTTTTGGCGTGGCCAATGTGCAGGTAGCCATTGGGCTCGGGCGGAAACCGGGTGCGGATTTTGGCCGAGTCGGGCACGCCGGCGGCGTGGTGCGCCGCGTCGCCCGGGCTGCCGCCCCAGCGGCGTTGGGCGAAGGTGCCGGCGGCCAGGTCGTGCTCGATGATCTGGCGCAAGAAATTGCTGGTTTTGGCGTCAGTGCTGCTGGCTTTGTCAAGCGTGGGTGAACTCATGGCCCGATTTTAGTCGGCCCTCTGTACGGCAGTCGCAAAGGGCGACTGTTATTCCAGCGAGTCGGCAAAGGCGTTGATGGCGTCGATGTTTGGCGGCAGCACAGTAAAGGGCATACCTTCGCGGGCGAGGTTTTGGCGTAGGGCCCTGTCAATGGCGCGGGCATGGATTTCGTCCTGAAACCTGCCGGTGTGCACGTATTTCTTGTCGCCGCGCTCCACCATCACGTTCACATTGTTGTGTTGCTTGTACCAGGCCAAGATGTGTCCACGCGTTTTAGCGACATCACAAATGTTGTCCACATAGTGCTCGTTGTAGTACAGCACTTGCGGCAAAGAGCACTCGGTTACCAGGTATTGCACCTGCCCGTCGAGCAGGTTGAGCATCTCGAACTGCCGTTTGGCGATCAGGTACTGGTTCTTCAGGGCTTCAAAGTCTTGCTGCCAAACCAGCGACTTGGCATAGTCAGGGATGCTTTCCACGCTTTTGTTTCGCAGGTTCAGTCGCAGGATGATGGCAGAGCTGAACAGTGATTTGTCGCAACCCGGGCCGCCAATGATGTTGATGACCTTGGTGGGGTACAGACGCATCTTGTTGTCGGGCAAGACGTTGGACGCCGTGGTGTATTGAAGGGTCATGGCTGAGGCGTTTCCTTTTTGGCTGGTGGCTCTTTCACAATCTCTCCCTGAAGCGAATGTTAGTGCTGCGCACCACTTCGCGCAAGCCGACAGAGACAGCCGACAGAGAAACCTCTAGAGCGGCCTAACTGCATGGCTATTTGGCAAGGCCATTTTTGATCAGCAGATCGCTGACCAGTTCCAACCGCAGCAGTGGGCTGTCGAGTGCCATCATGCGCTGTTTTTGGTCTAGGGGCATCGGCAGTAGTTCGCACCAGCGGTTGGCTACCCAGCCGCAGTCGTCGAGCCTGTAGGGCGGCAGCATGGGCATTTGCTCAGGCTCTAGGTCGCGCGCGTGCAGGGTGTTAATCAAATTGCCCAGGGCGGTGGAGATGCTGCGCAGGTCGTCCGGGATCGCCATGGCCATGTCATCAGGCAGCGGCGTGGCGCTGGCAAACCACTGGCCGTGCTGCAAACGGTCGTAGCTGGCCATGCGAAAGCGTTGGGTGCCAGTGCATCGGATCACCATCAGCCCGGGCTGCGGCTTGCTCAGCTCGGTGATGGTGGCCAGTGTGCCAATGGGGTGAAAGGTCTCGTCCGCAAAGCCATCACCTCTGGGGTTATTGGGGTCGATTTTGCGCACTTCAGCCCCTTTGGTCAGTGTGACCACGCCAAAGGGCGAGCCGCTGCGGTGGCACTTGCTGATCATGTCGAGGTAGCGCACCTCAAAGATCTGCAAGGGCAGCAAACCGCCAGGGTATAGCACGGTGCCCAGCGGAAACAGCGGCACAGAAAATAGGGTTAGGTCTTGGGACATGCGTCTTGGCTCTTAAGCTTTGGGTTGCATCATCCCATGAACTGGCGCGTCACATGGCTTTGAATTGATGGGCAAATAGCCGGCTGACCGCAAGCTGCTCAGGCCGGCCGCGCAGCGACAGGCTCAGCCGGCCCTGATCGTCGCGCATCGCCAGCTCGACGCAATGGTGGTTGACCACCGTGCCACGGTGAATCTGCCAAAAGCGGGCGGGGTCGATTTGCGGTAGCAGCTCTTTGAGTGGCGTGCGGATCAGGTACTCGTGGTTGGCGGTCAGCACCCGCACATACTTGTCGGCGGCCTCCAGGTACAGCACATCGGGCAGCGGTACCAGGTGGATGGCGCTGCCCACGCTGGCCTGGATGTGCTGCAGCCAGTTGGCTGCCGGGTTGGGCGGGGAGGGTGGCGAAGACGGAGCGGATGGCATCGCCAGCAGGCTGCGCAGTTGGGTCAGCGTTGCTTCAAAATCAGTAGCGGCAGAGCTTTTACTGGCAAAGCTTTGCTGGAGTTTTTGTATGGTTTTCTTCAGACGTTCAGGCTGTACTGGCTTGAGCAGGTAGTCCACTGCCTGCGCCTCAAAGGCCTGCACGGCGTACTGGTCATAAGCGGTCACAAACACCAGTGCCGGGAACCGCTTGGCGCCCGGTGTGGTGGTGTCCCAGGCGTCGGCTAGCGCGGCAGCCGCGTCCAGACCGCTCAAACCCGGCATGCGAATATCAAAAAACAAGACGTCAGGCTGCAGCGCCAGAGCCTGCGCCACCGCGCTGCGACCGTCGCCCACGCTGGCCAGCACCTGTAACTCAGGCCAAAGGCGATTCAATTCGGCCTGCAGGGCGGCGGCGAGCAGCGGCTCGTCCTCGGCGATCAGGGCGGTGGGGTGGGGCGGATTGGGGGCTAGGCTCATGCCGACGTTAACTTTTTAAGGGAAAACTGATGCTAACCCTTGTCCCGCCTGAGGGTATAGCTATTATTTCAATAGCAGCCTGGTCGCCGTAGCAGGTGTGCAGGCGCTCACGCACCTGGGCCAGGCCAAAGCCGCCGGCGCCTGGGGTGGCGGGCGGGGTCGGGGTGGTGGGGCAGCCCAGGCCGGTGTCGGCAACCGTCAGCACCAGCTGCGTGCCGTGCCGCAGCGCCTGCACGGTGATGTGGCCGCCGTCCAGCTTGGGCTCCAGGCCGTGGCGGATGCTGTTTTCCACCAGCGGCTGCAGCAGCAGTGGCGGCACTGGCGTCTGGGCCAATTCAGCCGGCAGGTCCAACTGGTAGCTCAGGCGCGGCCCCATGCGCACTGCCATCAGCGCCAGATAGTCGGCCAGCCGGTCGAATTCGTCTTGCAAGGGGTGCAGGGTGGCGCGGGATGCGCCCAGCGTGGCGCGCAGGTAGGCAATCATATGGTCCAGCATGGTCTGGGCACGGGCTGGGTCCAGCCCGACCAGCACCCGGAGGTTGGCCAGGGTATTGAACAGCATGTGCGGCTCCAACTGGGTTTGCAGCAGCTTGAGCTGCGACTCGGCCGCCTGGCGTTGCGCCGCTTCAGCTTGGGCGCTGGCACGGGCCGCTTCTTCGCGTGCGCTTGCCAGGCGGGATTGGCTCATAAAGTAATAGGTGCAGCCTGCGCCGATGGCCAGGCTCATCAGCAGCAGCCCGGTGCTCTGGCCGGCCTGCAGCATCGACAGGCCGGCGCCATCCGACCCGCCCAGCAGCGAGTCGGCCACCAGCGTACCGGCCAGGTAGCCCAGCACCACGCCCACCGGCACGATGCCGACCAGCCGGGGCCACTGCTGCGGCTCATCGGGTGTCAGCCACAGGCGTCCCAGGTCAATCAAACCCCAGATGGCCAAGCCGATGCACTGTGAGTACAGCAGGTTCACGCCCAGGGCGTGCAGCCCGATGCCATGGCCTTTGTGACCCAGCGTCAGGGCCAGCGCAATGAAGGTGTTCAGCGAAGCCGAGGCCAGCAGCCAGCGCCAGCCCCGCAGCATGCGGGGTGGCTTGGGCGCGTGGCTGGCAGCTGTCACGGACGCCGGTTTTCGAGAATGCGGCGCTCGCGCGCGACCATCTGCTCACGCAGCCCACCGCCGGGCAAGGCCAAACCAAGGTTGACGGCCAGGTACACGGCGGCGTGGATATAAAAGCCGATTTTCATGCTGGCACGCTTGGTGGCCAAACGGTCTAATGGGTCAGGAGATGGATCAGGGCTCATGGTGGGCTGCAGTTGGGAGAGTGCGTCAAGAGTAAAGTCGTCGTTCAGTTGCATGCCCCGGCGCAGCGCCTCTAAAGCAGCCTGCTGCTTCACAGCGACTGCCTGTACCTCTCCAGCATCACAGCCTGCGGTTCGACCTCGATCGCCTCACCTTTGAAGGCTTGAATCTGGTCGCGCAGCATCTCGCCCATGGTGGGCATGGCAGTGCGGTGAGGGTGGCGGCTGGCGTCCCACAGCTGCGAGCGCATCAGCGCCTTGGCGCAGTGCAGGTAGACCGACGCCACTGTCAAGCGGATCACCAGTGTGGGTGCGCGTTTCGCGTCCGCAAAAAGCTGCAAATCTGTCGCATCGGTAGACAGCACCGCACGGCCATTGACCCGCAGCGTCTCGTCAAAGCCCGGCACCATGAACAGCAGGCCCAACTGCCCGGTGGCGACGATGTTCTCCAAAGTGTCCAAGCGGTTGTTGCCCGGGGCGTCCGGAATCAACAGGGTCTGCGCGTCCAGCACTTTGACAAAGCCCGGCTCGCCGCCGCGCGGCGAGGCATCCAGGCTGGGGTGCGCTGCATCTGCCCCGCCACTGGCCAACACCACAAAGGGCGACAGGCCAATGAACTGCACGGCATGCACGTCCAGCGACGGGATCTCTTTTTTCAGCGCCCGCTCGTTGGCCGGTTTGTATATGG
>CAXNFT010000200.1:0-4737 GCA_964201255.1 Rhodoferax sp. | reverse complement strand
GGCCATGAAGCCACAGGTCTCGGCCAGACCGACCAGGGGGTGCTCAGAAATGACGGCGTAATGCTGAGCCAAGTAGGGCCCAATGTCGTCGCGCACTCGCTGTGGGAGTTGCTCACGCTCCATAAGGCCTAAGTTGGCCAGGCCCACCGTGCAGGCCACCGGGTGCCCGCTGTAGGTATAGCCGTGGGCGAATTCACCGCCATGCTCGATCAGTACCTTGGCCACCCGGTCGCCCACCATCACGCCACCCAGCGGCACGTAACCGCTGGTCACGGCCTTGGCAAAGGTCACCAAATCGGGCTTGTAGCCAAATTTTTCATAGGCAAACCAGGTGCCCAAACGACCAAAGGCGCAGATCACCTCATCACTGATCAGCAATATGCCGTATCTGTCGACGATGCGCTGAATCTCGGGCCAGTAGGTGGCAGGCGGAATGATGACGCCGCCAGCGCCCTGGATCGGTTCAGCAATGAAGGCTGCCACCTTGTCGGGCCCCAGAGCCAAGATTTTCTCCTCTAACCAACCGGCAGCGCGCAGGCCAAACTCGTTCGCGGTCTCTCCGGGCAGGCCGTTTTCAAAAAAATAGGGCTGCTCGATGTGCGTGATGTTGGGAATGGGCAAATCGCCTTGCGCATGCATGCCGCTCATGCCACCCAGGGAGGCGCCGGCCATGGTGCTGCCGTGGTAAGCATTGATGCGGCTGATGATCACCTTGCGCTGGGGTTGGCCCAACAGGTCCCAATAACGGCGCACCATGCGCACATTCGAATCATTGCTCTCGCTACCGCTGGACGAGTAAAAAACGTGTTGAAAGCTACGCTCACCCGCATTCGGAGCCAGGCTTGCCAGCTTGGCAGCGAGTTGCACAGCCGGCACATTGGTGGTCTGGAAGAAGCTGTTGTAGTAGGGCAGCGTCATCATCTGGTGGTGCGCGGCATCGGCCAGTTCGCGCCGGCCATAGCCCACATTGACGCACCATAAGCCGCTCATCCCGTCCAGCACCCGCGCGCCTTCGGAGTCCCATACGTAAATGCCCTCGCTGCGCACCATGACCCGGGCGCCACGCCCGGACAAGTCTTTGAAATCCGTGAACGGGTGCAAAAAATGAGCGTTGTCCAGCGCCTGGATCAGGGCGGTATCGACCGCATCAGTCATGGTGTGTTGTCCTCAAAATGGTGTGGCGAACGGCAGGCAGTCAGACGTGAAGCAACAAATGCTCCCGCTCCCAGGGCGATATTACTTTCATGAATTCATCGAACTCCAGTTCCTTGATTTCAGCATAGACGGTGATGAACTCTTTGCCCAGCACCTCGTGCAGGTCAGACTCGCGGCGCAGCCAGTCTAGGGCCTCGCCCAGGCTGCGCGGCAGCGCGTAGGGCGACAGGTAGGCATCGCCCCTCATCTCTGCCTTGGGCTTGATCTTGTTTTTCAGACCCAGGTAACCGCAAGCCAGCGTCATGGCCAGCGCCACATACGGGTTGGCATCGGCGCCGATGACGCGATTCTCCAAGCGACGGGCCTGGGGCGACGAGATCGGCGAGCGGATGCCCACCGTCCGGTTGTCGTAGCCCCACTCGATGTTGATCGGAGCGGCGGTATTGCGCGACAAACGACGGTAGCTATTCACATACGGGGCCACGAGCACCATCGCAGCTGGGATGTAACGCTGCAATCCTCCGATGTAATGCATGAAGGCTTCAGATGGTGAGCCGTCAGGGTTGCTGAAAATGTTCAGCCCGGTGGCCTTGTCCAGGATACTTTGGTGAACGTGCATGGCACTGCCTGGCTCCGCTGCAATCGGCTTGGCCATGAAGGTGGCGTACATGTCATGCCGCAGGGCCGCCTCGCGTACCGTGCGCTTGAAGAAAAAAACCTCGTCCGCCAGCCCAAGCGGCTCGGCATGGAAAAAGTTGATCTCCATCTGCCCGGCGCCCACCTCGTGGATCAAGGTGTCGACGTTGAGCTCCATCTTGTCGCAGTAGTCGTAGATTTCCTCGAACAGCGGGTCAAATTCATTCACCGCATCAATGCTGTAGGCCTGACGCGAGGTCTCAGCTCGGCCGCTGCGCCCCACCGGCGCGCGCAGCAGCGTGTTCGGGTCGGTGTTGCGTGCGGTCAGGTAAAACTCCAACTCGGGCGCCACAATGGGCTGCAGGCCCTCGGCAGCAAACAGGTCACACACGCGGCGCAGCACCGAGCGAGGCGCAAACGGCACCAGCTTGCCTTGGTTGTCAAAGCAGTCGTGGATCACTTGCGCAGTCGGGTCGGTGGCCCACGGCACGATGCGTACCGTAGAAGGGTCGGGGCGCAGCTGCATGTCACGGTCGGTTGGGTCGATGACATCGTAATAGGGCCCGCTTTCGGGGAACTCCCCAGTAACCCCCATTGCCACGACAGCCTGCGGCAAGCGCATGCCCCGGTCTTCAGTGAACTTGGTGCGGGGCAGAATCTTGCCACGCGCCACGCCGGTCAGGTCCGGCACCAGGCACTCCACCTCCGTCACCCGGCGCTCGTTGAGCCATTGTTCGAGGTCATTGAAATTCAATACTTTTTTGTCGTACATGGCTGTCTCCGATAGCACGTACCAGGCCATTGTTGTTGACCCTAGCATGTCAACGCATTGTCAATTCAGAAATGCCTGAGTACAGAGCCATTGGCGCACAAAGCAAAGGACCCAGTCACACTAAGACTACTTAGATTTATCCTGCTCGACAAAGTCCCAGCTCCTTTGGCGGGCTCTTAAGGTAGGCAATGCCCGAACGACTCAGGCAAGGCTGTTGGAAATCGCTGAGAAGGCGCCCAGGACGTGCCTGTCTGTCGCGTCGTCCTCTGGTGTAGGTTGGCAAGACAGTTTGACAATGACAACTTCAGCGCGACGGTCGATGTAAATCCATTGGCCATGGATACCTATCGCGCAGAAGATCTCGCGCTGATGGTCGACGATGTACCAACTGCTTCGGTATCGGCCATCTTTGATGAATGTCGACATGCCGCCGCGCCGCCAGGCATCTGGATCGCCGCCCACCAGGATGTCGTCGATCCATGCTTGTGGAATAACCTGTCGCCCGTTATTCACACCATCACAACGCATCACATCGCCAAATCTCGCCAGATCACGCAGGGTCGCGCTAACGCCACCAGCCGCTCTGGGCGCTCCTAGGCGGTCCAGCGTGATCTGTGCGGGCATCTCTGCGCCGATGTGTCGCCAGATGTGCTGACTCAGGAGCTCAGAGAAATTGACACCTGCGGCACGCTCCAGGATCAGCCCCAAGAGATCCGAGTTAGGGGAAACGTAATGATAGATATGGCCGTGCTGGCCGCTAGCGCGACGCGTGCTGGACAAAAAGCTCCGCAAATCAGACGCGGACTCGTGACTCTGCACGGGATTCCAGCCGATGGCCCGGCGGTACCGCATGAAGTCACTGAGTGGATCAAGGTAGGCCTCCTCGAAGTCAATGGCGACAGTCATGTCGAGGACGTGACGCACCTGGGTATCTGCATACGCGGAGCCAGCCATTTCGGGCAGGTAATGAAGCACATTCGCCAGTGGGTCCAATTGGCCTGAGCCAACCAACACCCCGGCCAGTGACCCAGTGATCGATTTGCTGACGGAAAAAACGATGTGAGACCGGTGTCTGGCGAACTGACCCGCATAGTGCTCCGCAACGACAGTGCCGCGATGGAGTACCAGGAAGCCGTCGGTGCTGGAGTTAGCCAACATACTGGCGACCGTACCGACTTCACCCACCCTTGTTTTATAGGCGATGGCACCCATCGCCGAAGGGACCTCTTCCATGATCGCCACGCAAGATGGATCGTGGGCGATCATGGCGCTGGGGATCAGCTCACTGACATGCGAAAAAGACCATTGACTGAACGGCGCCAGGCGCCAATTGGCCAAATTCGCCCCTTGTCGGGCTTGGTCATCGACAGGGGCCATAGTTTTTGCCGAAGTTTGAATATCCGTCACGCGGCTCCCTTGGGCTTTTTTTGCTCGCTGATGCTTTGGAGCAGCACAAAGGCGATAGAAATCATCACGATCGATGCGAACAGAAAAATAGCAGAGAGGGCGTTGACTTCCGGCGTGACACCCAGGCGAATCAGGCTAAATATGTAAATAGGCAGTGTGGTCGCGCCTGGTCCAGCCACAAAATAGGTAATGACGAAATCGCCGAGAGAGCTGATGAATGCCAGCAAGGCACCGGCACAGATGCCAGAACTCAGTAACGGTAATTCGACCCGAAAAAATCGACGCCGAGGGGATGCATACAGGTCGCTGGCAGCCTCGAGCAAGCTTTGATCCAGGGCAGCCAAGCGTGACTTGATCGGGTAATAAGCGAAAGGGATGCAAAAAACGGTGTGTGCGACGGTGACTGAAGTCAACCCAAGCGGAAAACCAATCAGAACAAACAAAATGAGCAGCGCAACTGCCGTGACGATTTCAGGTACCAGCAGCGGCAATCCCAGCAAGCCCTCCAACAGCACCCTCGGCCCTCGGCTGATGCGTACCATCCCCAGCGCCGCCAAAGTGGCCATGCATGTCGCAAAAAATGTCGCAGCACAGGCGACCATCAGCGAATTTTTGGTGGCCCGCAGGATATCGCCATTTTGCAGAACCGCCAGATACCATTTCACGCTGGCAGTGGTCCAAATCGTTGTCAGGTCGTTGTCATTGAATGACAGCACAACCAGTGTGACGATAGGCAGGTAAAGAAACAAAATGGCCAACGCCGCCAC
>CAXNFT010000199.1:0-4754 GCA_964201255.1 Rhodoferax sp. | reverse complement strand
GTTCGGCCTCCACTTCGGCTAGGCTGAAGGTTTTGCTTTTACCGGAGAGCACCTTGCCTAGGCGTTTTTCAGCAAGAAACAAGTCCTCTAAATCATCAAGGTGCTCAACGATAGCTTCACGGGCATAGAAACTTTTGGTGCGGCCAGTCTTCTTGGCCAGCTTGTCCAAACGAAGTTCAATTTCTTCAGGTAGTCTTAGGGCCAACATTTTTTTCTCCAAAGTGCTGTACACGTATATGTCCTACAAAAAGTAAATCAACCCCTCACCCCTCAACCCCCGTAGCAAGTCAATGCTCATCTCAGAAGCCAAGGTAGCTGTAGAACGTCTCGGCCACCTGAACACTTGCTCTGGCATTCCTAGCCAGTGTGAGCGAATTCACCTTGCGTCCGAATAGAAGCAGGAATACTGCTGCATCATCAAATCAGCCCTCCAGCGAGCCAAGAAAAGCCACATATGCCGGTCTCGCAAGCGGAATAAAACCACAGCGCATGCAGCGCACACCCATCGGTCTGAACGGGCATCGGTTGACCACCAGTAACAAATTTGTTATTGTGCGGTTATGGAGTACCGCATACGCTATTACAGCCTCGAGGTGCAGGAAGATGTCATGGCTTTGCCAGTGACCCTGCAGGCCCGTTACATTAATTTGACCCGCAGGATGATGGAATTCGGGCCAAATTTAGGTCTGCCGCATACTGACGCCTTTGGGGGCGGTTTGTTTGAATTGCGGCTCAAAGGTGCTGAAGGAATCGCCCGAGTCTTTTTCTGCACGTTGGTCGACAAAGACATCGTGATGCTGCACTGCTTTGTGAAAAAGTCGCAGAAAACACCAGCCAAAGAATTGAACATAGCGCGCAATCGTTTGCAGGAGATCAAGACATGACATCAAAACCTATGACCCACGAACAGCTGGTCAAAGCCATGCTGAAAAACCCAGCAGTGAAAGCCGAGGTCGAGCGACTCAACCGGGAAGAATTTGCCCTGCTTGACCAAATATTGGCCGCCCGGAAGTCTGCAGGTCTGTCTCAGGCCGATGTGGCAGAGCGCATGGGCACGCATGCACCGGCCATTGCACGGCTGGAAAGCTCACTGGCTACGGGCAAGCACTCTCCCAGCCTGAACACGCTTCGCAAGTACGCGCAAGCCCTTGGCAAGCGGGTAGAACTGCATTTGGTCTGATTTGCTTCACTCGAAATAATCGCATCAGCCCACTGACACCTCAAACTCGGTAATGCCAACAGGCTGGTAGTTGAACGCTTTGGCATGTTCGGCGGCCATGCGCTGTTTGTGGGCGGCTTCTTCAGCAACTGCATCCAGGTGCCGAGCTTCATAACGGCGCAGTTCCTTAGGGGTGAGGTGCCAGTAGGCATTGCCGGTTTGGGCACGCATCTGCCACTCAACCTCTGCTTTGAGTTCAGCACCCAGTCGCTGTTTGAAGAAGATCGCATCGTGCACATTGGCAATGGGCGCTCTGCCGTACGCTGCCGCCGTGGCACGCACGATATCCATGACCTGGGTTTCCCCAGGCTGGTACAGGTAGGCCTGAAGTGGACCCAATCATCGAGACAGAGTTGACGGTACACAATGAATACAGCTGCGTTTTCGCCCACAGGCTTAGCTTGGCAACATGGCCTTCGCTTGGCAGGCAGCCAACCATAAATTGTCAATGTGGCTCAGTTTGGTTTTGTCGAACCCACTCGCCATTTCCCAGTACCGACCAGAAGGCACCCTGTAAGCCAATTCGGCTTCGGCCAACAAGGCTTCATCAGCCGCTGACTGATCCAACTCAAAGCCATCGCTGACACCAATGCCCAGATCTATGCCCATGACTTTTAATTTTTGCCAACTGACCCTGGGAAATAGCAACCTGGAAGTGAGCTGATCTGACAAATTCACGACCGAACAAGCTTGGCGCTGGGCCAAGGCCCATAACCGAGCCGATTTGGCCTCCAAACTCTGCAAGGTGACGTCCTGCCGTAATGGATCTGCCCTGCCCTGGCCATAAAAGTGAGTGGTCTGCCCCGCGCTCGAATCGTAAATCATGTCGCAGCCCACATAAGCAATGACATCTGGCTTCAGAGCGCCCAATGCCCAGTAACCCGCGGTGAACGCCATGGTCCCGCCGGCGTAGACGACACCACCAAAATAGTTTTGAGCGGGCACAAATTCATTGGCACCAATCATCTGTTTACCAATGGTTTGGTCCTCGGGCGGGTGGCGATCCTGCGGAAAGTCCTCCGGGTAGATCAAGCAGTCCCAGGAATCACAAACTTGCCAAGCGTTATTGATCGCGACACGATGCGCAAAAATGGACGTATCCCAATCCGAGACTCGCAAGGCGTCAGGCGCGCTGCCCACAATCAGAACCATTTTCGAGTTGGATTTCACATTGACTTTCAAAAATACAGGGGGCTATCATCCAACAAATTGATGACAGCCCAATGAAATTCAAGGTCCGGCCGCTGAGCTTGACCCAGTTGTCGTTATCGATGAGGGTTCGTCGCTGAGTCATGCTCCACGGCCACGCTGCCAGAGTCACGCGACTACCTGCCATGGGTATTTAGCGCTCCGATGCCTGCGCCAGCAGCCGGCGCGCAAGGGGACGATGCGCGTAAAGCACATCCAGACATTCCGTTGCGCGCACATAGACAGTGCTTCGCGAATTTGTTCGATCAGGTTGGACATGCCTAGAGCGTGAATGAATGGATGCGGAAAGCATAGCGTCTGCTTTGGCCTTAGCACGGAAGATGGCGGTTGAGATAGGTACGGAGGCGGTGGAACAGGCGGTGCGGGCTGGCAAGCACCGACGCCGACCCGTCGTCAAGCCCCCGACGGCACCACAACTCGCGGCTGACGTGACAGCCCAGGTCGTTCGCCCGGTCCAGATATTGCGTCAGTTAAGCGTGCAGCGAGCGTGCCATGCAGGCGCGCAGAATCAACAGCTCGGCCACGCGCTCGGACTTGATCACGTCGCGGTAGACCTTACGGTAGACAACAAAGCCCGAGACTTGAAAAAACCTTGATTGCGAAAAGATAAATTCCTTACTAAAATAAATATCGTAAGGAAACAAGGAGGCAGCCATGTCCAGCGAATCAACCCTCACCAGCAAGGGTCAAACCACCATCCCAAAGGAGATTCGAGATCGTCTTGCCATGAAGGCTGGCGACCGCATGACCTTTACCCTGATGCCCGACGCCACAGTGGTGATGCGCCTAAAGTCCAAGAGCATCACCGAACTCGAAGGCGCTTTGTACAAGAAGTCGAGAAAACCCTTAAGCACCGAACAGTTGTCGCGGTGATGCTGGGTATAGACACCAATGTCCTGGTGCGCTTTTTGGTTCGCGACGACCGCGCGCAGTTTGAAAAAGCGCGCCAGCTGATCGAGCAGGAAGTGGCTGCTGGAAACCAGATCGTCATCAATCAATTGGTTTTGCTGGAGACCGAATGGGTGCTACGAAGCCGATACAACTTAACGAAACAGCAGATGATGGAAACCATTTCCGCCCTGCTGGATGCGCGCGATGTGCATTTTGAGGATGAGCCTGCGGTGGAGGAAGCGCTTTTCATTTGGCGCGACGCCCATGCAGATTTTGCAGACTGTCTGATTGGCGCCAGAAACCGTCGGCTCGGCTGTCGTGCCACCGCAAGCTTTGATGGCAAGGCGGCCAAGTTGCCTGGGTTTGTCGGCATTTGACCTCATGCAATGAACCGGCCGCGCCGTACCCCGTTATCAATTCGCACCATCCGGGCTTGCTCCACCGCTAGTGGCTAAAGCCTTGACAGTGGAAACTTTCAGACCAGCCCTCAAGCCCCCGACGGCACCAAAAACTCCTGGCTGATGTGCGAGCCGAGGTCGTTCACCCGGTCCAGAAACTGGGTCAGGTAGGCGTGCAGGCCGGTGGCCAAAATCTCGTCGATGCGGCCGTATTTGAGTTCGGCCCGCAGCTTGCCAGCGCGACGGTGGGTTTCGCCGGTCTGGTCGTTGCTGACCAGGCCCAGGTTGCTCACCACCTCGTTCAGGCTGGCGTGCAGCGAGCGCGGCATGTCAGGGCGCAGGTTCAACAGCTCGGCCTCGCGCTCGGGCTTGATCACGTCGCGGTAGACCTTGCGGTAGACCTCAAAGCCCGAAACACTGCGCAAAATGGCGCTCCAGTGGTAGAAGTCGTACTCTTGGTCCTTTTCGCTGGCGGCGCCAAAAAAGTCGCTTTGCACCGCGTGAAACTTGACGTCCACCAGCCGCGCCGTGTTGTCGGCCCGCTCCAGAAACGTGCCCAGGCGCATGAAGTACAGCGCCTCGTCCATCAGCATGGTGCCGACCGTGACACCGCGTGACAGGTGCGAGCGGAACTTGACCCACTCGAAAAACTGGCCCGGGTCACGCTCAAAGTCGCCGTTGTTGACCATTCGCCGCACCTCCAGCCAAGTCTGGTTGTGGGTTTCCCAGACCTCGGTGGTGAGCGTGCCGCGCACGGCGCGGGCGTTCTCGCGGGCCGCGCTCAGGCAGGACATGATGGACGAGGGGTTGCTCTCGTCTTTCACCATGAAGTCCATGACCTTTTGCACATTCACCTCGCCGTGCAGGCTCTGGTAGGTGGGCAACAATTCGCTGATGCTCAGCAGCCCCTGCCAGCCGACCAGCGCCACAGCTTCAGACTGTGGCAGCAGCGAGGTCTGGTAGTTGACGTCGAGCATGCGTGCGGTGTTTTCGGCCCGCTCGGTGTAGCGGGACATCCAGAACAGGTGGTCGGCAGT
>CAXNFT010000198.1:0-4831 GCA_964201255.1 Rhodoferax sp. | reverse complement strand
TACTCGCTCTGAAAAAAATCGTCGGGCGCGATATCCGTGAGCCGGTGAACACCGCTGGGCGCACCCGCTGCAAACAGCTGGTAATGCGGGTCCAGCACATAGGGGCCAGACAGGTAGGCATCCTCGGGCAGTGCCCGCTCCGATGGGTCAAAGCGGTGCAGGATACGCCGTGGGCGTTGCTCGCGGTAGTAGACCATCGCGCCGCCGGAATCGATGGCGCACACCGTGCCCAGCAGGTTGAGCACGGCATCGAACCAGTCTGCGCTGCCAATGGCCGCGGTCATCCGAGCCAGTGCGCTGACCAGGGGCGCGTTCAGGGGCAGGCAGAGTTGTGACTTGAAGGCGTCGTGCATATCAAACAAAGCCCCGCAGCGGCAGGCGGCCATCGCGTTGCAGCCAGTTGTGCGCCGCATAGCTTGCGTGGCTGTCAGTCACGTGCAAGGTGTAAGCATGGCGGGATCGGTCAGAGCGGTTGGGCGCGCTGTAGTGCGGCAGCAGGCCGTGAAACACCACCAGCGTGCCGGCCGCCACTTCCAGCGGCTGCGCCTGGGCACCGCTGGGCCAGGGCGTGGCGTCGAGCGCGTCCATGCGCACCACATCACCCTGGCGCACAAAGCGCTGGCGCAGCGGGCCACGGTGCGCGCCGGGCGCCACCCACAGGCAGCCGTTATCCAACGTAGCGTCTTCCAGTGCAAACCAGAAAGTGGTCACACTGTTCGGTTCGGTCTCAAAAAACGTGGCGTCCTGGTGCCAACCCACCTCGCCGCCAATGCCGGGCTGCTTGAAGATGTACATGGACTGCCACAACTGCGGCTGCGCCAACCCCAAGCCGGCTGCCACGCTGGCCAATGCCGGCCCGCGCGAGAAGGCGTCAAACACCGGGTCCAGGTCATGCAGGGCGTGGCCGATCTTGTTGATCGACAGCGCCTTGGCCTGGCGCAACTGGCCCGCGGCGTCAAACGCCTCTTCCTCAAAAAAGCAGCGAATCTGGTCGCCCGAGCCCAAAAAATAGGCATCAGCCGTGCGGCGCTGTTCGTGCGTGCTGAAGATGCTGGCCCGCTCGCCGGGCTCAAACGCCGCCACGATCTGCTCCGCCCGGGTACGCACCGCAGCCAGTTCGGGCGCTGGCTTGAAGCCCGGCAACACCAGAAAACCGTCCTGCTGGTATCTGGCGATCTGGGTGGGCGAGAGCGTGAAAGACATGAGTTCAAGTATAGACAGCGCCCGGCAGCAGGCCCGCCGCGCCGGCCCGACAATAAGACGCATCACAAACCCGCTGGAGCGCCGCATGAACCTTGTCCCCCTGATCGAACTCAGCCGTGGCGGCACGCCCGAGTGCCTGCACCTGGGTTCTGTGGCTGTTGTCAACACGCGCGGCCAGTTGCTGGCGCAGGCCGGTGACCCGCATTGGCTGACTTTTTCACGCTCCACGCTCAAGGCGCTGCAGGCATTGCCCCTCATGGAGGCCGGTGGTGCGGCCCAATTCGGCTTTGGCCCGCAGCAACTGGCCATGCTGTGCGCCAGCCACAACGGGGAAGACATGCACGTGGCGCAGACCCAAACCATGCTGGAGAAAACCGGCCTCACCTACAAAGCCTTGTGCTGCGGCTGCCATGTGCCGGGGCTGTTCACCCTGCTCGATCAAGCACCGCCAGCCGGGCTGCAGTTTGACGAGCGGCACAACAACTGCAGCGGCAAACACGCCGGGTTTTTGGCGTACTGCGTGCAGCATGGCCTGAGCCTGGACGATTACATCGACCCAGGCCACCCCTTGCAAGCCGCCGTTCGGCGCGATGTGGCCCGCGCCGTGGGCATGGACGCCAACGACTTCAAAATGGGGTTGGATGGCTGTTCGGCACCCAATTACGCGCTGCCCCTGGACCGACTTGCTTATGGCTATGCCCGGCTGGCCAGCGGCGCGCAAGATGCCGAGTTTGGCCAGAGCTTTGCAGCCCTGAGCGAGGCCATGACGACGCACCCCGAGCTGGTGTCTGGCACAAAGCGCAATGACCTGGCCTTCATGCAGGCCGGGCGCGGCGACTGGGTCAGCAAGGTGGGCGCCGACGGCGTGCAGGTGGTGGGCAGCAAAAGCCGGGGTGAGGCCTTTGCCATCAAGGTGATAGACGGCAACAAACCCGCGCTGTTTGCCGCCAGCGTCGAGGTGATGGACCAGCTGGGTTGGCTGGACGAGGCGCAGCGCGCCGAGCTGGGGACCTGGCGAGCGGCAGCGCTGGTCAACGCGCGTGGCCTGACAGTGGGCGCAAGGCGGCCGGTCTTTCAGCTGCAACGCCCTGTCTGAAACCACTCGACACCACAGCCGAGCTGGAGGTCGACCTGATCGCGGCGCTGTGGCGTCGGGTTCTATTTTGAGATTTTGCCCAGCGCTCAGTCGCCCCAGACCTCGCGCGCCGTCTCAATCACCAGGCGCAGCTTGTTGCGCTGGGCTTCCACCGCAATGTTGTTGCCATGCACGGTGCTGGAGAAGCCGCATTGGGGTGACAGCGCCAGTTGCTCTAGCGGTGCGTAGCGCGCGGCTTCGTCAATGCGGCGCTTGAGGTCGTCCTTGCTTTCCATTTGGTCGAACTTGGTCGTCACCAGGCCCAGCACCACGGTCTTGCCCTTGGGCAGGAAGCGCAGGGGTTTGAAGTCGCCGCTGCGGTCGTCGTCGTACTCCATAAAGTAAGCGTCCAGGTTCATCTCGCTGAGCAGCGCCTCGGCCACTGGCTCGTAGTTGCCGCTGGCGGCGTGCGTGCTCTTGAAGTTGCCACGGCACAGGTGCATGGCCAGCAACATGCCAGGCGGCTTTTGCGCCACCACTTTGTTGATGAAGGCGGCGTAGCGGTGGGGCAGCTCATTCGGGTCGTCGCCACGCTGGCGTGCGGCTTCGCGCATTTTGTCGTCGCACAGGTAGGCCAGGTTGGTGTCATCGATTTGCACATAGTTGCAACCGGCGGCCGCCAGACTGCGCAACTCGTCACCGTAGGCCTTGGCCACGTCGTCGTAAAAAACAGGGTCAAGCTCAGGGTAGTGCTCACGGCTGATGCCAGCGCGGCCACCGCGAAAGTGCAACATGGTGGGCGAGGGAATCGTCACCTTCGGCGTGTGGCCAGCCGCCACCTGGCTTTTCAGGTACTCGAAGTCGGCCAGCTGGATGTCTTTGACATGGCGCACTTTGTCCACCACCCGCATCACAGGCGGGGCCAGCTCCAGGCTGCCATCGGGCTTCTGGATCGTCATCGGGATGTCGGTTTTGACGCCGCCGAGCTGCTGCAGAAAGTCAATATGGAAATAGGTGCGGCGAAACTCGCCGTCAGTGATGCTTTTCAGGCCCACATCCTGCTGGAACTTGACGATGTCGCTGATGGCCTGGTCCTCCACCAGCCGCAGTGCGGCGGCGGTGATCTGGCCTTTGGCCTGTTGCTCGCGGGCTTCAAGCAGGGCCAGGGGGCGCAGAAAGCTGCCCACGTGGTCATAGTGGGCGGGAAGTGTGGGGGTCATTGAGGTCTCCGGGAGTGAATGGGGCGGGGCATCTAATGCGCCGATTTCTTATTTTAGGGGATACATTCCATGCCGCTGAGGCTGAATTTTTAGCTTTTTCTTTGAAATTAAGGGCCAATTTCAACTTCAATGTATACAATAAGTATTCAATATGTTCAATCCTTCTGCTTTTCCCCTGAACGCTTGGTACGCAGCCGCTTACGATGTGGAGGTGGTGCAGCAACTGCTGGCACGCACCATCTGCAAACAAAAGGTGGTGATGTTTCGAAAGACCGATGGCAGCGTGGCCGTGCTGGAAGACGCCTGCTGGCACCGATTGCTACCTCTCTCCATGGGCCGCCTGTATGGCGATGAAGTCACCTGCGGTTACCACGGCCTGGTTTACAACGCCCAGGGGCGCTGCACCCACATGCCCAGCCAGGAGACGATCAACCCCACGGCCTGCGTGCGCAGCTACCCGGTGGTTGAAAAACACCGCTTTGTGTGGATCTGGCCCGGTGACCCGTCCAAGGCCGACCCGGCTCTGGTGCCAGACATGCGCTGGAATGACGACCCAGCCTGGGCTGGTGACGGAAAGCTGATCACTGTGCAATGCGACTACCGCCTGGTCATCGACAACCTGATGGACCTGACGCACGAGACCTTTGTGCACGGCTCCAGCATTGGCCAGCAGGCCGTGGCCGAGGCCCCTTTTGTGGCCACCCATGGGGACCGCAGCGCTACCGTCACGCGCTGGATGTCTGGCATAGACGCACCGCCCTTCTGGGCCGGGCAGATTCGTCAGGCGCGTGGCTATGAAGGCCGGGTCGACCGCTGGCAGATCATCCGTTTTGAGGCGCCCTGCACCGTCAACATCGATGTCGGTGTGGCCGAGGCCGGCACGGGCGCCTTCCCCCCGGGCGGCAATACGGGCGCTGCGCGCCTGAGCGACCGCAGCCGCGGCGTCAACGGCATGGTGCTCAACACCATCACTCCAGAGACCGACGGCAGCTGCCACTATTTTTGGGCCTTTGCCCGCAATTACCGTCTGGGCGAACAAGGCCTGACACACCAGCTGCGAGAGGGCGTGGCCAAAATCTTCCGCGAAGACGAGCTGATTTTGGAAGCCCAACAACGCGCCATGGTCGAGCGCCCCGAACGCGCTTTTTACAACCTCAATATCGACGCAGGCGCAGTCTGGGCGAGGCGGCTGATCGATGGACTGGTGGCGCGGGAACAGCCCGCCCGCACCGTGGTGCCAATCCACGCGGCTGCCCGAGAACTGACATCATGATAATTACTACCAAATCAATAGCAAACAATGACGCTGTTAAAGGGCTAGCGGCCGAATTGC
>CAXNFT010000197.1:0-4832 GCA_964201255.1 Rhodoferax sp. | reverse complement strand
GCCCAGCATGGTGGCGGCAATGCCAACGCCAATGCGCGCCTCGTTCATCATATGGAACATGCAGCGCAGACCCTCGCCGGGCTGCCCGACCAGGTAGCCAATGGCGCCAGCGCCGTCGGCAAACGGGCCGTCTGCCTGCGGCCGCACTGGGTACTTGCCCTCGCCAAAATTGAGCAGGCAGTTGGTGGTGCCACGCCAGCCGAGCTTGTGATTCAGGCCGGCCAGCGCCACGTCATTGCGCTCGCCGGTGAGTTGGCCCTCGCCATCAACCATTTTCTTGGGCACGATGAACAGCGAGATGCCGCGCGTGCCAGCCACCAGCTTGCCATCGGGCCCGGGAATCTTGGCCAGCACCAGGTGAATGATGTTCTCGGTCAGCTCGTGGTCGCCCGAGGAGATCCACATCTTGTTGCCTTTGAGGCGGTAGCGCGGCCCCAATGGATCGGCAGCAAATTCAGGGCCATCTGGCAGGGCTCGGGTGGCCACATCGCTGAGTGAGGAGCCGGCCTGCGGCTCAGACAGACACATGGTGCCCGAGAAACGCCCAGAGAACTCGTGGCGCGCAAACGCGGCTTGCTGTTGCGCGGTGCCGTGCACCATGAGCAAATTGGCGTTGCCGGTGGTGAGCATGCCCGAGCCGATACTGATCGAGGCACAGGCAAAAAACGAGTTGGCCGCGGCCTCAAGCGTGTACGGCAGTTGCATGCCGCCATGCTCGTAGTTTTGCGCTGCGCTGAGCATGCCCGATGCAGCATAGGCCTGCGCAGCCGCCAGCGTCGCCGCTGGCAGCACCACGCGCTCCCCGTCGAAGTGTGGCTCCTGTGTGTCCACCAGACGGTTGAACGGCGCGAACTTGTCGCGCGCAATGCGCTCGCAGGTGTCCAGCACCGCGTCAAAGGTATCCCGTGAGTGGTCGGCAAACCGCTCCCGCTGCGTCAGGGCCGGCACATCCAGCCACTGGTACAGCAGAAAATCGACGGTAGAGCGCAAGTTCATGGCAACCTCAGGCATGGATTCCCGTTGTCACGGGAATGACGACCGTTGGGCATTGCAGCAGGCTCACAGCACCTCAAACACACCGGCAGCGCCCATGCCGCCGCCGATGCACATGGTGACGCAGACGCGCTTGGCGCCGCGCCGGCGGCCTTCGATCAGGGCGTGGCCGGTCAGGCGCTGGCCGCTGACGCCGTAGGGGTGGCCCACCGCAATGGCGCCGCCATTGACGTTGAGCCGATCACCCGATATGCCGAGCTTGTCGCGGCAATAGATCACCTGAACGGCGAAGGCTTCGTTGAGTTCCCACAAGTCGATGTCGGCCACCGTCAGGCCAAGACGGGCCAGCACCTTGGGAATGGCAAACACCGGGCCAATGCCCATCTCGTCGGGCTCGCAGCCGGCGACCGCAAAGCCCAGGAAGCGCCCAAGTGGCCTGAGGCCTTTCTTTTCGGCCAGGCTCTCTGACATCACCACACAGGCACCGCCGCCGTCCGAAAACTGGCTGGCGTTGCCGGCCGAGATCAGACCACCCGGCAGAGCTGAGCGCAGGCCACTGATGCCTTCTTTGGTGGTGCCGTCGCGGATGCCTTCGTCTTGGCTGACCGTCACTTGTTGGGTGGTCAGGCCCATCACCTTGTCGGCCACGCCCATGGTGACGGTGATCGGCGCGATCTCGTCGGCAAACAGGCCTGCGGCCAGCGCTGCGGTGGCGCGTTGTTGGCTGGCGGCGCCGTACTCGTCCATGGCCTCGCGGCCAATGCCGTAGCGCTTGGCGACGTTTTCGGCGGTTTGCAGCATGTTCCAGTAGATCTCGGGCTTGTTCTTGGCCAGCCAGGGGTCGGCCAGCATGTGCTGGTTCATTTCCTGCTGCACGCAGGAAATGCTTTCCACGCCACCGGCCACATAAACATCACCTTCACCCGCGATCACGCGCTGGGCGGCCAGGGCGATGGTCTGCAGGCCCGACGAACAAAAGCGGTTCACGGTCATGCCGGAGACCGTGATCGGGCAGCCGGCGCGCAGTGCCACCTGGCGCGCGATGTTGGCACCCGTGGCGCCCTCGGGGTTGGCGCATCCCATGATGACGTCATCCACCTCGGCGGCCTCAATGCCAGCCCGGGCAATGGCGTGCTGGACGGCATGCCCGCCCAGGGTGGCGCCGTGGGTCATGTTGAACGAGCCTTTCCAACTTTTGGCAAGCGGGGTGCGGGCGGTGGAGACAATAACGGCTGATGACATGGTGTAGTCCTCTGGTTCAAATCAGTTGAAGGTTTTGCCTTCGGCGGCGAGGCGGGCGAGCAGGGGCGCAGGCTGCCAGAAGGCGGCGTCGTCGCGTGGGTTTTGGGCAAAACGGCCCATGCTTTGCACCACATTGAACAGGCCAACCTGGTCGGCGTAGTTCATCGGGCCGCCGCGATAAATTGGGAAACCGTAACCCATCAGGTACACCATGTCGATGTCGCTGGCCTTGGAGGCAATGCCCTCTTCCAGTATGTGCGCGGCCTCATTGACCAGCGCATAAACCAGGCGCTGCACTATCTCGTCGTCCGAGATTTTGCGCGGTGTGATGCCCAGTGAGGCACGGTGCGCCGCTATCATCTGCACCACCTCAGCATTGGGAATAGCGTCGCGCTTGCCGGCCACGTAGTCGTACCAGCCCGCCCCGGTTTTCTGGCCAAAGCGGCCTTTCTCGCACAGCAGGTCGGCGGTCTTGCTGTACTTCATGCCCGGCCTTTCCAGCGCGCGTCGCTTGCGGATGGCCCACCCGATGTCATTGCCCGCCAGGTCACCCATACGGAAGGGGCCCATGGCAAAACCAAATTTTTCAATCGCCCGGTCCACCTGCTCTGGCGTGCAACCTTCATCCAGCAAAAAGCCGCCCTGGCGGCCGTACTGCTCGACCATGCGGTTGCCGATGAAGCCGTCGCATACGCCCGACACAACCGCCGTCTTGCGGATGGTCTTGGCCAGCGCCATCACTGTGGACAGCACGTCCTTGGCCGTCTTGGCGCCACGCACCACCTCCAGCAACTTCATGACATTGGCCGGGCTGAAGAAATGCAGGCCGACCACGTCTTGCGGCCGGTTGGTAAAGCTGGCGATCTTGTCAACGTCCAGGGTCGAGGTGTTGCTGGCCAGGATGGCGCCAGGCTTCATGACGCGGTCGAGCTCCTTGAACACTGCCTCCTTGACGCCAATCTCCTCGAACACCGCCTCGACCACCAGGTCAGCACTGACCAGGTCGTCATAGCTCAGGGTGGTTTGGAGCAGGGCCATGCGCTGCTCGTACTTGTCGGCCTTGAGCTTGCCTTTTTTGACCTGCGATTCATAGTTCTTGCGGATGGTGGCCACACCGCGGTCTAGGGCCTCCTGCTTCATCTCAAGCATCACCACCGGCAGGCCGGCGTTGAGGAAGTTCATGGCAATGCCGCCGCCCATGGTGCCAGCACCGATCACGGCCACCGACTTCACGGCCCGCTGCGGCGTGTCAGAAGGCACATCCGGAATCTTGGAGGCAGCGCGCTCGGCCATGAAGATATGGCGCAGTGCACGCGACTCAGCGGTCTGCATCAGGCTGATGAAGATGTCACGCTCGGTAGCCATGCCCACGTCAAATTTCTGCTTGGTGGCTGCCTCCACCGCGTCCACGCACTTGGGAGGCGCCGGGAAATTCTTGGCCATGCCCTTAACCATGTTGCGCGCGAACTGAAAATAAGCATCGCCCTGCGGGTGCTTGCAGGGCAGGTTACGCACCAGCGGCAGCGGCCGGGTATCGGCGAGAGAGCGCGCCAGCGCCAACGCTTCGTCGGCCAAGGTCTCGGCCGAGCTGGCCATTTTGTCGAACAGCTTTTGGCCTGGGATCATGGCCAGCATCTCGCTCTTGACCGGCTCGCCGCTGACGATCATGTTCAGCGCCACTTCAACGCCCAACACACGCGGCAGGCGCTGCGTGCCGCCAGCACCGGGGATCAGGCCAAGCTTGACTTCTGGCAGGGCCACGCTGCAACCCGGTGCGGCGATGCGGTAATGACAGCCCAGCGCCAGTTCCAAGCCACCACCCATGCACACGCTGTGAATGGCGGCCACCACCGGCTTGGCCGATTGCTCCAGGGCCAGAATCACGCTGAGCAGGTTGGGCTCTTGCAGGGCCTTGGGGCTGCCAAATTCCTTGATGTCGGCGCCACCTGAAAACGCCTTGCCCGCGCCTGTCAACACCAAGGCCTTCACGGCGGGGTCTGCGTTGGCCCGGCTCAGACCATCGGCAATGCTGAGGCGGGTGGCAAAGCCCAAACCGTTTACGGGCGGGTTGCTGAGCGTGATGACGGCGATGTCGCCATGCACTTGGTATTGGGCAGTCATGGGTGTTTTCCTTGCAGGTAGAAAAAAGAACGATCGTTCGCTTTAAAAAGATTGTAGGGGCCGGCGCTGCGGCAGGGTAGCAGCCCAGTCACCGGTGGGACAAAACCCACTACACCTCCAGCCACTCCTTGCGGATGATGGCATCTTGACGCAAAGCCTCGGGCGTGCCGTCAAACACAATGCTGCCGTGGCCCATGACCAGGCAGCGGTCCGAGATCTGCATGGCGATGGTCAGCTTCTGTTCAATCAGCAGCACCGACAGGCCGCGGGCCCGCAGGACCTGCAGGTACTCGGCCACCAACTCGACAATCTTGGGCGCCAGCCCCTCGGTCGGTTCGTCGATGATGATCAGGTCGGGGTCACCCATCAGGGTGCGGCACAGGGTCAGCATTTGCTGCTCACCGCCTGACAGGACACCAGCCTCAGTGTGCTCGCGCTCCTTGAGGCGGGGAAAGAGCTGATACATGTCGTCAAAT
>CAXNFT010000196.1:0-4864 GCA_964201255.1 Rhodoferax sp. | reverse complement strand
CCCGCTTTAGATACCAAAAGTGGCGCCCTGGACCTTGCGTCCTGCGCTTGTATTCGACTTGTAGACGCGATGGACGCGGGGAGTCTCATTGAATACACGTACAGCAGCTGACTTGCCTGTCAGCAAGCCAGCCAAGGTAAGCGCAGGCTCCAGGGCGTGCAAGTAGCGCAGGACCTGCGAGAGCGTGCGGCCCTCGTCCCCCTGCTCCAGCAGTACCGCAGTGGACCGAGAAACGCCTGCACGCGCTGCCGCATCACTCTGGGTTATGCCGCGCGCAATGCGCAGTGTGCGGAGCTGGGCGCCAATCTGTTCTGACTCTTTCAGGCGGACTTCAGGCGTGCGGAGCGATTCGTCATACTTCATTGATGTCCCGTCAAAGTGGAACCCGTTGCTGCAAGTCGGCAGTAACCGGCTGGGCTGTGGCGTGGCGCAGATAGCTGCGTCTGCAATCACAGCTCCTGTCATGTACAAGGACTGCGATTACAGTCATTTTATCACTGTATTCGATAGCAGTCAGGGCGGATCAATCACCTACAATGTCGCTAATAAGAATCACTGTAAATATTAACGACTGCTATTGGCGACATAGTTTCAATTGGAGACCACAGCATGGCGCTAGAAGTGGTACGTTCGGCTGATACGCGCATGGTCCCGCCGCATCTTGGCCACCAACACGATTAGGGGAGCGAAATTTCGCTGAGGCAAATTAGTCCTGATTTGCCATCCTCCCAATCGTCGTCTACTGATTAGATTTTCAATAGACGATTCATCAAAAGCGTTGGGAAATCCTGGCGGTGCGCCGCTATGGCGTAGACATAAACGTCTGCGTTGATCCGCCGGTAAACCAACTTGTGATGTGAGGTGAAGACATTTTGGTATTCAAAGATGCCAACCGATGCAAGCTCCTGAACGGGCGCACCAGTTAAAAAACCGGTATCAACGAGCACCAGCTTGTCGAAAATTTCGTCCTCGGCCTTGAGCCAGTCAGCCTCACTCCATTTGTTAAGCATGTACTCTTGAAGCGAGATCAAGTCTTCCTGCGCATCTGGAAGGATGAAAACAGCCATTATTTCCGGCTTTTGCGGGCAGCCAGCAACTGAGCCCGCGACTCTTCAGCGGAGAGGCCTTTCCCTTGCACTCGGTCTTTTTCACCCAAGGCCATGATCTTCAGGGCGGCAATAAGCGACTCCTTTTCCTGATACTCCTTGACGCCTTCAATCACCATGCTGGCATCACCATTTTGGGTGATGAAATACGGATTGCCATTCAACTGCAGGTCTTCGGAAATCTGGGCAGCGTGGCTTTTAAGGTAGGAGATGGACTTGATGTTGGTGACGGATGGCATGGCGACCTTATGCAGGGGAGAAACTGAATATAGGTCTAAATTTGGTCCTTGTCAAAGCGTGACGACATTGGATGTAGACGTGGCATTCGCGCCGCAGTACTTCCAGCCCTGGCCGTCTGCGGGCTCAGCAGATCGGCAGGATCTTCAAAGCTAACCCTGCGTTCCTCTGGAATCGGCTGGCCAGCGTCAGCCAATCATGCCAACACCTTCCCTTTGCGAAAGAACTCTTGCTCGTTGCCTGATTTAAGCGTGAGATTTTTCATACTGCTGTCCTAAGTGCTACCCAATCGGTCTGGAACTGATCTTCGATGTCGTCAAAACCCGTGCGACTGGACGGTTCAGCGCCAATACCGGGCAGGCGCAGCGCGAGGCCGCAGCTGCTGGGTTGGGTATCTGTTTGCTTCCCGCCATTGCGGTGACTGATAGCATGCGCAGTGGTGAGTTGGTGGAAGTCTTGCCGGGCGTGGCCAGGAATATGGGTAACCTTTACGTGGTCTATTCCAGCCGCCGTCACGTACCACGTGCGGTGACAGCGTTTGTGGACATGACAATTCAGCGGCTAGAGGCACTGAACATGCATAGGTCAGGTGTTTAGCGCGGCAAAGCGCGCTACGACATGCCCTTTTTCCGTTTGAAGGCTATAGTGCAAGTATCGAATCCGCTCGCGAAGTTGGTCAAGCAGCCGAACCGAGCGCAAAACGGGAGCGGCGACTTTGTCAGATTCAATATGCTTGTACATAAAAACAGTATATTGCTGTAAGTCTATGAAAACAAAAGATTTTTCAATGCACAACGAACCACGTTATCTGACAGTCTCCCTTGTTATCCCGCAAATCTGCGGGATATATCAACAGTTAGGTCCGCTAGGGCCGGCCGCCGGAGACTCAAAGTGCTAAATGAACTTGTCCTTGCCTCACAAAGTGTCCAAGCGCTCGGCACACTATTGAAGGCGGCGAGCGGCCTCGCAAACTACAACGAGATAGTGGCCAAGGTATCGGAGGTCAACTCAAAGTTGATGGCTGCAAACGCTGTGGCGCTCGCCGGTCAAGAGAAACAGGCCGAACTCGCCGGGCGAATCCGAGATCTTGAGGCCCAGCTTGAGGTCTTTCAGACTTGGATCGACGAGGCTGCGGGCTACGAGGCCAGGGAAGTCGCGTCTGGTGTATTTGCCCACGTCTTGGTCGGGCAATCGGCGAAGTTGACTTCCGCAACCAAGCTCTGTAGCAACTGCTTCAATCAGGGTAAGAAGTCGCTGCTCCAGCAGCAGCATGTGGAAGTGGGCAGGCAACTGAGATTGGTTTGCCATCGCTGCATGGCGAGCTTAGTCTTTCGCGGCTACATTGAGCAGGCCTAACCCCTCGCTCAAGCCGAGCCCCAATGGTGGGCCACCAGGCCCGGTCTGGCGGTACGCGGTACGCGGTACATTTTCGCCAGCCCGGGTCTGGCGTCCCACCGTCGGTGCCGGCTTAGCTTGAACGTTAGGCGTCATACCAACCCAGCCCGCCGCCATGTGGACCCGTAGCCTGAATCCGCTGATTGCTCTCATCCTTCTCGTACCAGCTGTCGGTGGCGCAGCGTGCAACATTGTGAACGGCAAGGCGTATGGAGACTGCCAGAACGTCACGGTGCGACACGGAACTGGTCCACCACTGACGGTCCGATCGAATGTCACCGAAAGCGCGATCGTTTCTGGGGCGACTGTTCACTCCGGCGGTTCGCTGCACTTGAGCGGTATCTCCAACGGAGACATCGTGGTCAAGAGAGGGGGCCTGCTATCTGTCACCGGAGTCGTCAATGCCACAGTTCGTAACGAGGGTGGCAAGGTTGAGATTGAGGGAATCGTCGACAGTTTCGTCTCAAACGGAGGTCAAGCAATCGTTGGTGGCCAAGTCGGGAACTTCATTGGAAAAGGGCCGGTAACCTTCAAGAGGGGAGCCGTCCTGCAAGGTGCGCCGCTTGAACAAACGCTTCGCTTGCCACGCGTCCAATCACCAGCCGAAGGCCCCAGCCAATGACGTCTAACCCTTGGCCCAAGCTGACCCGCTACGGCAGGCGCTGTAAGCTTAGTCCGCGGCACATGTTTCATCATTGCGTACCAGGCTTACAGCGCCCGCCTCCGCGACTAACTTAGCTCGAACGCTAGGCGTTACCAATGACCCCACTCCGCGCACTCGTCCCTGAACGCGATGCCGTAGCCGGCATGCAAACGGTCGACCTCGCTGGCTATGTGCTGGAAGTTCTGATGTCCGCAGGGCCAATGGGGCGCGGCGTGTGGAATCGCAGCAACTACTGCGTGCAAACCGGCCGCGAGTACGCTCCGTCTGGGCAACCAGCCGACGATGCTGTTGGCATCGCCTGCTCATCCGCATGGTCATGGCTTGAGGCAAACGGTTTCATCGTCAGACACCCCGAGCAAGACAACGAGTGGTATCTGCCCACTCGCCAAGGCGAAGCCCTTCGTGACCATCAAGCACTACGGCAGTTCATGACGAGTGAGCAGTTGCCGGAGGCGTTCCTGCATCCGGAGTTGCTGCTCCACGTGCGGCCGCTGTTCTTTCAGTCCCGGTTCGAGACGGCGGTGTTCGAGGCGTTTAAGGCACTTTAGGTATCGATACGCGCTGCAGCAAACCTTGGACACGATCTTGTGGGAGTGCCGCTCGCCAGCAGAGCATTTCATCCTGAAGATGGGCCTCTGATTGACATGAATGCCGAACGTGGTGAGCGTGTCGCGCTCATGAGCCTGATGACCGGCGCGATTGGAAGCTACAAGAATCCTTATTCGCATCGTCGCGTCGAGATCGAAGCCAAAGAGGCTCTAGACATGATCATCCTCACTTCTCACTTTCTAAAGATCGTTGATGCCAGGCGCCAGCGGTGACGCCTAACCCCTCGCTCAAGCGGAGCGCCAACGGCAGGCCACCAGGCCCGGGCCGGTGGTACTCAGTCTATTTTTACCGGTCCGGGCCTGACGCCCTCCCATCGCCACCCGCTTAGCTCGAACGTTAGGCTTTTTCAAATGAGAGCTAAGGCCACGCACGCCTGAAGAACAGGCATTCACAACAAGAAACGCTCAGATGAAGGGCTTAAGCGCCTCACCAAGGTCGCCAGGGCTGACCAGACGGGTGATGGGCCCGTAGCTGCTGCCGCGGGTGCGGTAAAGGATGCCGCGGTCGTTGGTGCGGGAAGGGCTTGCGACTGCGGTCATGGTGTTTCCCTAAGCGGTGCGGAATTGGACCGGGCGGTTGTGCCACGCCACGGTGGCACACAACAGGCCAAGTACGATAGCTGGTATGGGAGACCCTGGGACGACGACCAGATGTGACACCGTGGCACCGACCATGGTCCCGCCTAACAACAGCGCCGCGTACAAGCCTGTTGCTGGCACCAGCATCAGGATCGCGCCCAGCACCTCAATGCCACCGGTCACATACTGGAACCACTGTCCAATGCCGATGGCTTCAAAGGTAGCCACCATTTGCGGCACACCTGCGAGTTTGGCCGCACCGGCGGCACCAAAGG
>CAXNFT010000195.1:0-4865 GCA_964201255.1 Rhodoferax sp. | reverse complement strand
TTGCGCGAGGTGACCAAAATGGCCTCGTCGCGCAGGGTTTGCACGCTGACCACAAACGCCGCGCCGTCACCGCGCAGGGTGATGCCGGTCACACCGCCGGCCAGTGTGGTGGCTTTGAGTTGCTCAAGGTTCAGGGTGTGCATGGTGGGCCTTTGCGGGTGAGAGTGGGCACGGGGCGATCAACAATGGCATTTATTGCATCTTAACAATTAAGAGCTATGCAAACAACAGTTGTTTGATTTCTTGTTTGATTTCTAGGCCTCTTGGCTCAGCATGGCCTCCAGCGCCTTCATGCCGCTGGCAATCTCGGCCTCCAGCACCGCCAGCTTGGCCAAGATTTCTTGGGGCGGCAGGTGCTCGCTGGCCGCGTGCACCACTTCTTTGTAGCGGTTGATGGACAGGTCGTAGTCGTTGCCGGCAATGTCAGCTTTGGGCATGCCAAAGCTTTGGTCGGTGCGGCTGCGCTGCAGTTCGCTGCCGTGGCGCTGGCCCCAGCGCGCCAGCACATCGGGCAGGTTGTTTTTGGTGTGCTCTGCTTCTGATAGCAAACTATGCCTGTCCCGCAAGGGCTGGAGGCCGATTTTGTCCTCAGGCAGCAGGGGCTGGCGTTTGTCGTCCAGGCTCCAGCCGTCGGCCTTCATGTCGTAAAACCACACGTTGTCGGTGCCGCCCGAGTTGGTTTTGGTAAACAGCAGTATGGCCCTGGACACGCCAGCATAGGGCTTGAACACGCCCGAGGGCAGGGAGATGACGGCGTCGAGCTTTTGCTCTTCCACCAGCATGCGGCGCAGTTCTTTGTGCGCTTTGCTGGAGCCAAACAGCACGCCGTCGGGCACGATGACGGCCGCCCGGCCACCGGGCTTGAGCAGGCGCAGAAACAGGGCCAGAAACAGCAGCTCGGTCTTTTTGGTTTTGACGATGGCCAGCAGGTCTTTGGCGGTGCCCTCGTAGTCCAGCGAGCCGGCAAAAAGTGGGTTGGCCAGGATCAGCGAGTATTTTTCGGCGTCGCCAGCGTGGTCTTGCGCCAAGGAGTCCTGGTAACGGATGTTGGGGTTGTCCACACCGTGCAGCGCCATGTTCATGCTGCCGATACGCAGCATGGTGTTGTCAAAGTCGTAGCCGTGGAACATGGCGTGGTGAAAGTGCTCACGCGCCACGCTGTCACGCAGGATCTCGGGGTGCTTGTCGCGCAGGTATTCGCCAGCTGCCACCAAAAAGCCGCAGGTGCCGCTGGCGGGGTCACAAATGGTGTCTTTGGCGGTGGGCGCGGTCAGCGCCACCATGAGCTGGATGAGGTGGCGCGGCGTGCGGAACTGGCCGTTTTGCCCGGCGCTGGCAATTTTGCCCAGCATGTAATCGTACACATCGCCCTTGGTGTCGCGGTCTTCCATGGGCACGTGGTCCAGCATGTCCACCACCTTGGCCAGCAGGGCCGGGGTGGGGATGTTGAAGCGGGCGTCCTTCATGTGCTGCGCGTAGGTGGAGCCATCGCCCCCGGCGCTGCCCACGCCGGTGCGCAAAAACGGGAACACATACGCTTCCACCACGGTATACATCTCGGCCGGGGCAAAGTTTTTGAAGCGAGACCAGCGCAGGTCTTCAAAGGGGCGGCCCCGGGCGTCAGCGCCCTGCGGCTAGATGCGGCGCGCCATGGGCGTGCCCAGGCGCACGGATTTGTTTTCTTCCAGGGTGTGCAGGTCGTCCAGGCGGCGCAGAAACAGCAGGTAGGTGATTTGCTCCATCACCTCCAAGGGGTTGGAGATGCCTCCGGTCCAGAACGAGCTCCATATGGCTTCAATTTGGCTGCGCAGTTCGCCCGTGAGCATGAAGGCTGTCCCCCTGTGGTTATCGGGCTATTTTTGCATGGTCTAGCGGGTGATTGCGGCGGGTGGCAGTCAGACCATGTCTGCAGCGCTACCCACACTACTTGCGAATTTTGATATTTGCACCAATAATTAGCCCATTAAGATTATTTATTGACATATAAATCAAATGCAAACTCTTCAAGAACTTGGTGAAGCCGTCGCCGCGCGACGCAAGCTGCTGGGCTTGAAGCAGGGCGATGTGGCGGCCAAGGCTGGCGTGACGGCCGAATCCTTGTCGCGCTTTGAGCGGGGCAGGGCCGCCGAGTTTGGATCGCGCAAGTTGTTGGCGGTGCTGGCCGTGCTGGGCGCCGAGCTGGAGGTGATGGCCCAGGGCCAGGCGGGCCATCTGGATGCGTTGCGGCGCGAGCGGGCGGCGTCCACCTGGGGCCCAACTGGCCCGGGAAGCCGCTGATGCAGCTGGCTGTGTATGTGCTGGGCCGCGAGGTGGCGGCGCTGGAGCAGGCTGGCGACTTCAAGAGCGTGCTCAGCTACCGCGCCGATGTGGCTGCAGACGACTTTGTGTCGCTGACCATGCCGGTACGCACCGAGAGCTATGTGTGGGACGACCAGTTGCCGCCGGTGTTGCAGATGAACCTGCCCGAGGGCTATTTGCTGCAGGTGCTGCAAGAGCAGTTTGGCCCGCAGATCGGCGCGAGCCCCATGGCCTTGCTGTCGGTAATTGGCCGCAACATGGTGGGCCGCTTGCAAGTGGCGGCCAAGGGGGCCGATCTGACGCAAGCCGCCAAGCCGTTTGAAGTGGCCGCGCTGTTGAAGGGCGACAACTCGGAAGCTGCCTTTGCCACCTTGGTGCGTGAACACGCCGCCAGCGGTGTCTCTGGGGTGGTGCCCAAGTTTTTGGATGCACAGGCCCGGGACGGCTCGCCACTGGCGCCGCATCAAAAAGCCAGCCTAGTGACGCGCCGCCACATGATCAAGGGCGCCAGCGCGCAGCTGCCTTTTGTGGCCCTGAATGAGCACCTCTGCATGCAGGTGGCCAGCCGGGTGATGCCCACCGCAAAAACCGAGGTGTCTGACGACGGCCAAGCCCTTGTGGTGCACCGCTTTGACGTCGATGAACAGGGCCAGGCCTGCTGGGGAATGGAAGATTTTTGCAGTTTGTTGGGCCTGCGGCCCGCTGCCAAGTACGACACCACCTGGGAGCGCATCGCCAGAGCCGTGCGCGACCACGTGCCGGGTACGCAGCGGCTGGAGACCTACCGCCGGCTTGCCACCACGCTGCTGCTAACCTACGCGTTGCGCAACGCAGATTGCCACGCCAAGAACCTGGCTCTGCGCTACACCAGCCGGGCCGATGTGCACCTGTCGCCCGCTTACGACATGCTCACCACAGGTGTGTATGCGGGCTTTCAGCATAACCCGCCGGCGATCGAGTTCATGGGCAAGAAAACTTGGTTGCCGGGCAAAAACCTGCAAAAGTTTGTGGCGGCCGTGTTCGGCATACAGCCCAAAGAGCAGCAGCACATGGTGCAAGCCATCAGCGACGCGGTGGCCGAAGTTGGGCCACTGGTGCGCCAGGCCATGGCGCAACACTCTGGCTTTGAGGACATCGGCAAACGCATGCTGCTGGCCTGGGCCGAAGGGGTGCAGGGCTTGCGCGACCAGCATGTGTACGCCATGCCCGACTGGACCGGGCGTACAGCGTTTGAAGATTTTTCACCGCCGCCCAAACTGATGACTTCTCAAGAAAAGATTGGGCGTTCACCGCTGCTGGGCGAGCGCTGACGCTCAACGGCCGTTCATCGCCCGCGCTGGCAGCGCTGCGGCGCTTCGGTAGCCAGGTTTTCCAACGGCGCGCCCTTGATCGGATGGCTGCCGGCCAGTTGGTCAAAGGCCACTTTTTGCAGGGCTTTCACTTCTGGCACTGACAGGCCCAGCTCATAGCCCGAGCATTCGTTACCGCCCAGTGAGCGTGGGTCTTGCAGGGTGAGAACGCCGAACACCACCAGACCTTTGAGGTAGTAGCCGGCGGTGCTGGCGTGGTAGTGGTCAAAGGTCCACAGGTTGAGCTTGCCCGCGTCCACGCCATCCATGGGGTTTTTGTCGGCAATGCCGGTGTCCATGGCCCGCACCCAGGCTTCGCCCACCGGGATCACGCCCTTGATCACAGGGCTGGTCTTGGCGGCCAAGTCGTAGCCGGCGCGGATGTCATTGGCCATATCGCCGATGGTCTTGCCAAACCAGGCGCCCTTGGGGCCGTAGGTGAGGTCGGCCCGTGGGAAGGTAGCCTCCAGCCTCAGATCAGCCTTGGGGTTGCGCGCCTGAAGGGCAGTGGCAAGTTGTTTGGCGGTTTCCACCAGCTTGGTGGCATCGCCAGGTTTTTGGGCATCCAGCGTGCTGAAACCGTGCGCGACCACGATGTCCCAGGGCTGCTGATTGATGACGTTGAGCTTGTTGGCTAGGTGCCAGTCAATACCGGTGCCGCCCCGGGTTTCAATGGCCACGTCATACTCAAGCCCAACTTGCTGGGTGAAGGATTTGAACAAGGCCGGCACGCCGCCTTGGCCTTCGTGGTTCAGGTCCCGAATGGTGTCGGCACGGTAAAAGCGCATGGCTGAGCCATACCCGTAGGTGAAGCTGTTGCCGATGAACAGCACGCTGGTGGCGGCCTGGGTCAGGGTGGCTGACAGCGCCAGGGGAACGGCCAAGGCCATGGCGGCGATGGTGGGCTGAAACTTCATGGGAAATGGGTTTTTAGTTGAAAAACCATCCTAGTGGAAGTGTCGGTTTTTTGACTAGCGTAATTACCCTGAGCTTTTGCCACCCACTGCGGCTAGTATCGGGCATGGATTTCATTCCAAACCTCGCCTCACTGGGGCTGGCATTGCCCTCGGCAACCTACTTGGTTGGTGCCGTCCTTTTCGGGCTGTTGGGCTATGCAGCGTTCCGTTTTGGTCGTAGACAGGGCCGCTCCGTCTACCTATGGGGCGGCCTGGCGTTGATGCTCTATTCCTATGCGGTGTCTGACACCTGGCTGCTCTG
>CAXNFT010000194.1:0-4898 GCA_964201255.1 Rhodoferax sp. | reverse complement strand
GCCTCAAAGTACTGGTGCCAGCTGTTGCTGCCGTCGGTCAATACGCGGCGACCCAGCATGCTGATCAGCGCCGGATTGGCGCTCAAAAAACGTCCCTCCATGTCCAGCGTGAACAGGCCGATGGGCATGGCCTCAAAGGTATGCTCCAGCTCGGCCTGAACAGCGAGCCGCTGCTCGTGTTCCTGGCGCATCTGTTGCGCAATGGCCAGGGCCGTCAACAGGCTCGATGACAAGGCTGCGGTGACGCTGTTGACCGAGCCAATCAGCCCCCTGGCGCCCAGTGCCGCTGAGATGATCTCTGAGAAACTGGCGATCAGGGTAACGGCGATGCCCGCGCTGTACCAGATGGCGACCCTGGAGCGGGACTTGATCAATATCCGCGTCAGGTAGTAAATCAGGATGCAGATGCACAGGCCGGTGGATATCCAGAGCAGTGGCAGGTAGTCGCGATAGCTCAAGAGCGCGGAGAGGATCAGAAGCGGAATGCAGGACCACTGGCCGAGCCGCAATAACTTGAGAGATTTCAGTGCCTTGAGGTCATCCTGGAACAGGGTGCTGAAGAGACTCGCGGTCAGCAGGTAGTAAACCGATGTCGTCACCAAACGCATTCGTTGGACCCACTCCTGCGGCACCTGGTTGCCAAGCCATTGGGTATCCCAGCCGACCGATAACGCGCCCATGCGCAAATTAACCACCAGCCACGCGGCAAATAACAGGTACAAGCCGCTCCGGTTGACCATGGCTGTTACCAAGACAAAGAGCGCCAGCACGATGATGCCACCATCGAGCAGGCCTGATTTTCGATGGAATTCTTGGGTATTCGTTGTCAGATCAGCGTTAGCCCATAGCTTCACTGACAAGCGCGCCGGCCCGACCGAGCGGATACGACAGAGAACACTCGAGGCCTCTTTGGCGGGCTTCAGGTTAAGCGCGAAACCGGCTTTGACCGAAGTCAGGCCCCCGGTGCCTGCCTGCCGGCTGGCTGCCCCCAGCGCACTGGGCGAGCCCCCCTCCCAGCACGCGATGTCAGAAGTGTGCCTCGACGGAAACTCGAGTGACTGCGGCTCTAGCGTACCGTCCGCTGGAACAATGATCGAGAGCCAGAAGGCGTCTTCTGACAGGTTTGTTTCACGATATGGTGTGGGGGCTTGCTCGTCCAGCCGCCGCAATACCATCACAGGGTCTGACAGTTCGCTGCTCCCCTGAAGCACCTTGAAGTTGAGGGTTTTGGGCTCACTCACCGGGTACTGGGTCTCCCAGGCGACCATCGCAATCAGTGACAACAGCGCCAGCACCAGCGGTGTCGCAAATGTGGACAGAAAGTAAAGGCCCCTCTCTAGCAGGGGATTCAGTCGCGACAAGCGCCCGTTGACGATGGCGGTCAAGGTGCTCACGTTAAAGGGATCTCAACCAGAAAACCATGCGTCTGCCTGTGTGTTGAATGCAAGATATGGCACTCAATATGGCAGAAGTTACTCTCAATTCAAGGCATTGACAACCAATATCGTGATTTTCTGTTTTATAAAAACAACATAAGAATCATGCACTTACTTAAAACATGTGATGTTTAGCCTGAATTTTCGCTAAGGGTTGGACTCAATTGATGCTGGCGGCACCCTGGTTCTGGACCTCATGCTGGGGGCGGGTGGCGATCCTGGCGCTCAGGGGAGGCGTCAGGTCCACGTCGGGGTGGTGGGTACGGAAAAAAAAGTCAAACATGGGGTGATGGGCAACCCCGCCGTGCTCCTCGGCTTTGGCCAGGTGGAACGACATCACCCGATGCGGCAGGTTGCCCGCGTGCCGCAATGGGATGTAGCCCAACTCTGGGAACACGTCCTTGAACAACATGCGTTCGTACTGACGATCAATGGGTGAGCGCCCGGCGATCACCAGCCACTCGATCCCGATTTGACGGCAGTAGACGAAGTAGGCTTTGAACAGGATGGCCTTCACCAGGCGCGACACCTTGTCGTTAGTCACAGCCAGTCGCGTGGCCTCGGCCCGCCGACACGAGCGCAGCCATTCCGGGAGTTCAACCGACTGCTCCAGGCAAAGTGGTTTGAATTCATTGGTCTGGATGCGCATGGTACCCAGCGGTGACCCGTCCAGCTTGGATTCAGCCAGCAGCACCACCACGCCATCCTCAAAGTCGGCCGACTCGGGCTCTTTCAGGGTTTCGGCCAGACCGGGCAAATGTCTGGCGTAGGCCGAATGACGGAGCTCAACGGCCTTCGCCAATTGTGCTGGGGTGCGTACCAGCCGCAGGGTGAAGGGCAGCAATTCCTCGGTCATATCGGTGCGCCCAGCTTCGACATTTCCTAGCGGTGGCATGCGTCCCAATGAGGTGACGGCACCTGGGGCAGGGTTCACGGATTGAAACATGTCGGGTTTGCTTTCTTTGGACTGTTTAGGCTTGAATTGACTGTAATCAGCGCTTGCAAAATCCAATGTCAGCCGGTGGCTAAACCTCGTGTCAGGTTTTTTCCTACAGCGCCGAGATCCTGAAGCCATTGATGCCGGAACCGCGCTGCGTACAAGCCAAACCGATCCATGCCCGGGCCGTGCGCTATGGCACACTTCCCGGCTTCACCTTGTGGTTTTCCCCAGCGGCGCCAAGTTGAGCGCCAGACCAATCCTTCATGCAAGCTATCGTCGCGCAAATTGCGCAGGAAATTCGGGTTACACCGGCCCAGGTGCAGGTCGCGGTAGGCCAGTACCAGCACGACGTCAACCAGAGCGAACTGGCGCGTACGCTGGATGCGGTGGTGGAAGGCTGTGGTGAAACCCACGGCGCTTTTGCCAACCGCCAGCAATTGCAGCAGATCATGGTCCAAACCGGGCAGGGCGTCGACGCTCTGATGGGCCACGCCGACCGGCTCAAAGGACTGAGGCCCGAGATGTTCGCAAGCGCATTGCCCTGACCATGAAGCTCAAGCAGCCTTGACCTCCATCGACCCCCATCGACCCGCACCGACCCGAGCCACCATGCCACTTGCCGAGCTGCTCGCCATTCAATTCGTGCTGCCCAGCATTCCGCGGGTGGTGGCCTTGCTGCTGAGCGAACTCGACCAGGCCGAACCCGACCTGCGAAAAGTCAACCAGCTCATCAGCACCGACCTGGCCCTGACCGCGCGCGTTCTGCAGCGGGCTAATTCAAGCTTTTTCAAGATGGCGGGCAAGATCAACAGTGTGTCTGAGGCGCTGGCCATCCTTGGGCTAGCGCAGGTGAGGGCCATGACGGCGGAGGCCGCGGCCAGCGCCTCTTTGCGGTCTGTGCCTGGCATTGACTTGCTGCAATTCTGGTCTTACAGCCTCAATGTGGCCAAGTTGTCGCGCTCGCTTGCCGGCGTGGTGCGGCAAAACCACCAGGCGGCATTCACCTGCGGCCTGATCCACGCGGTGGGTGAGTTGGCCATGCACATGGCCATGGCGCCGCAGCTACAGGGTCTGGACGTGTCCGTGGGGCCGCTGGACCTGCGGCGTGCCCGCCTGGAGCGACGCCAGCTGGGTTTTTGCTATGCGCAGGTGGGTGCAGGGCTGGCTGGCCAATGGCATCTGCCTCAATCCATTGTGGACGCCCTGGCCCACCAGTACGCGCCCTTTGACAACGACGTGTTTGAGCCCTTGGCCGGTGTGATCCACCTGGCCACCTGGCGGGCACGCGCCAAAGAGGCCAAGTTGCCTGAGCAGGCGCTGGCCGATACTTTTCCTGGCTCGGTCGGTGAGGTGCTGGGGCTGGACATCGACCTGGTCTTGCAGCAAGACCCGATTGACTGGTCTGCCCAAGGGCCGGGCCGCGGCCGGAGTTGAGGCCGTGGTACGGGCGCTGCGCATCCACGCCGGGCCAGCGGCCCTGCGCCATATCAGCCGCCACGGGCTCCAGCCGCAAGACATCAGCACCGTGGCGGGTGCGGCGGGCGGGCCCAAGGGCCTGATCCTCGGCCCGCTGGACCGCTTTGTGTTTGGCCATTGGCTGGCCAGCAGCACACAGCCGGTGCATTTGGTGGGCGCGTCGATCGGTGCCTGGCGCATGGCCACGGCCTGCCTGGCGCAGCCAGTGGCGGCTTTTGCCCGGCTGGAGCGTGACTATATTCACCAGCATTACGACCTGCAAGCCGGCGAGAAGCGCCCGGCGGCAGAGCGGGTCAGCGCCCTGTTTGGACAAAACCTGGCGGCATTTTTTGGTGGACAAGAGGCGAGGGTGCTCGGCCATCCCCGCTACCGGCTGCACATTCTGGCCTCACACGGGCGCCAATTGCTGCGCACCGAGCACCCCTGGCGCACGCCGCTGGGCTATTTGGGCGCCTACCTGAGCAATGCCGTCCACCGCCGGGCCCTGGGGGCCTGGCTGGAACGGGTGGTGTTCTCCAGCCCAGGTGCTGACTTGCCTTTTGCCAGCGACGACTTTCCTACCCGCCGGGTGGTTTTGAGCGCCGCAAATTTCCAGCCAGCGCTACAGGCCAGTTGTTCCATACCCTTCGTTTTGCGCTCGGTCACCGGCATTCCGGGCGCGCCAGCCGGGTCTTACTGGGACGGCGGTATCACCGATTACCACCTGCACCTGAACTACGCCGCACGCTATAACGCTATAGAATCGAGAGCTACAAGCCCAATAAATACGGGGCCTACAGCCCGAAATGGCCTGGTTTTATACCCACACTTCCAGCAGGCCGTGGTGTCTGGCTGGCTCGACAAGCACCTGCCGTGGCGGCACCAAGCCACCCCGTTTCTGGACAACATGGTGCTGCTGGCGCCCGACCCGGACTGGGTGCGCCGCTTGCCGCGCGGTAAGTTGCCAGACCGCACCGACTTCACTTATTTTGGGGCCAACCTCGCCGCTCGGGTCCAGGCTTGGCAGGCGGCAAGCTCAGCCAGCGCCCAGCTGGCCGATGAATTTG
>CAXNFT010000193.1:0-4903 GCA_964201255.1 Rhodoferax sp. | reverse complement strand
GCGACTACCGTGGCCGGTTCATTGCTGGACACGGAGGACACTTTGATTGGGCAGCAACTTTGGGAGGCGATCCACCAGCGCCATGCCGGTGGTCAGAGCATTTCTGGCATTGGACGGGAGCTCGAACTCGATCGCAAGACGGTGCGCCTGTGTCTGCAGCAGCAGGCCTGGACACCGTACCTGCGCAGAGTCAGGGCGCCGTCGGTTCTCGATCTTCACCGGCAATGGTTGATCGAGCGTGCACCGCAGGTGCACTACTCGGCCCGCGTGCTGCACCAGGAATTGCGCCAGCGCGGGTTTGAGGGCAGCTACGAGATCGTCAAACTGGCGGTGCGCCCGCTGCGCGCCGATGCGACGGTGGCGGCCCTGACCCAGCGCCGCTTTGAGACGGCGCCCGGCGAACAGGCCCAGGTGGACTGGGGCCAGATCACGGTGCGATTTGGGCTTGAGCGCGTCAAAGTGCACGTGCTGGTCATGACGCTTGGTTACAGCCGGCGCGCCTATGCCGAAGGATTCCTGCATGAGCGCATGCCCGACCTGCTGGCCGCGCACGAAAACGCCTTCGCGCACTTCGGTGGACGCTGCGAATGCCTGCTGTACGACCGTATGCGCACCGTCGTGCTGGGCAGTTCGGTGGATGCCGATGGCAAGCGCAAGCCGCGCCTGAACACCACCTTCGACGCCTTTGCCCGGCACTGGGGCTTTACACCGCGGCTGTGCCAGCCCTACCGGGCCCAGACCAAGGGCAAGGTCGAGTCCGGCGTGAAGTACCTCAAACGCAACTTCGCCGTCGGGCGGGTGTTTCGGGATCTGGAGGACTTCAACGCCCAGTTGGCTGCCTGGCAGGCCGAAGTGGCCGATGTGCGCATCCACGGCACCACGCACCAGCGCCCGATCGACCGGTTTGCCGAGGAGTCTGCTGCCCTGGCGCCCACCGGCGCACAACCGAGCTTCCTGCAGGCCATGGTGCGCGATCGGGTGGTGGCCGACGACTGGTTGATATCCGTGGAAGGCAACCGCTACTCGGTGCCGTTTGGGCTGATCGGCAAGACGGTACAGGTGCTGCGCCAGGGTCTGTTGTGGGTGATCCGGTATCGTGGCCAGGTAGTGACTGAGCACGCCGTGCTGGCCGGTCGGGCTCGCTTGAGCGTGCGTCCGGAACATGGGCCGGGGGCGGCGGCACGCAATACACGTCATCGCTACTCCGATTTGCCACAGGCCAGCGTGCGCGCGGTCGACCTGCAACCAGAGGTTGAGGTGCGCGAGTTGGCGGTGTACGACCGGTTGATCGACAACCACCTGCTGGAGGCCGCATGAGTGCCGCCGCCAGAGCCAAACTGGCCAACAAGGCGCCGGCCGCACCGACCGCAATGACCACGCCGGCGCAGATCGAACGCCTGGGCGAGCATCTGCGCAAGCTGCGCCTGCTCAAGAGCGGGGAGCGCCTGGAGGCGATGCTGCAGCACGCCGCCGCTCAGGAGTTGCCCTACGCCGACTTCCTGGAGCAGGTGCTGGGCGAGGAAGTGGCGGCCAAGACCAGCAAGAACATCGCCATGCGCACCGCCATGGCACGGTTTCCGTTTGTCAAACCACTGGAGACCTTCGACTTCGGCTACCAGCCATCCATAGACAAGAAGCAGGTTCAATCCCTGGCGAGCTGCCACTTTATCGAGCACGGCGACAACGTGATCGTTCTCGGACCCCCGGGCGTTGGTAAGACGCACTTGGCGGTGTCCTTGGGTCTGAAGGCGATCGAGGCTGGATACCGGGTCTTGTTCACCACCGCGGCGCTGTTGATCGCCACACTGACCAAGGCGCATGCCGAGGGCCGACTGGACGACAAGCTCAAGGTGTACACGGCACCAAGGTTGCTGATCATTGACGAGATCGGCTACCTGCCCATTGATCGAATCGGGGCCAACCTGTTCTTCCAACTCATCAGCCGGCGTTACGAGCGCGGGCCGATGGTCCTGACCAGCAACCAGAGTTTCGGCGCCTGGGGAGAGGTGTTCGGCGACCGGGTGATTGCAACGGCCATCCTGGACCGGTTGCTGCACCACGCCGTCACGCTCAATGTGCGCGGCAATTCGTATCGACTGAAGGAAAAACTCAAGGCCGGCTTGCTCCGGTCACATGACGACGACGGTTCTCAACCGGGTGGGGACATTTGAATTACCACGCATGGAGAAAATTCGGTTGCCCTTGACACTGCGGTCGGCGTCTGCCAGCAGCCTGGTCGCCGCGCGCAGGTACTCGGGTAGTTCTGCGACCGTCAGCAACATTAGGCCGCAGTGTAATCCATTGGATTATTTTCACTATGTCAGCAGGCAACGCGCGCCGTCTACAGCGCAAGGGATGCCAGCGCCTTTGCTGCGTGCTCGCGCAGCAGGTGCCCATAGTGCTTCTCGATCATTGCGATGCTGGTGCCGCTAAGGACGGCGACAGTCATCGTGTCAAGACGGTGCATTGCAATGAGGTCTGTGATGGTTGAGTGCCGCAGTGTGTATGCCGTTGCATTGGCGGGAAGTTTGGCAGCGACGAGGGCGTCCTTGAACGGATATTTCCAGGAGTCCTTGTTCCATGCCTTCCCCTCGAACCTTGCGAACAACGGTGCGGCGGGCAACTTGTTTTTGGCCTGCTCGGTGAAGAACGCTGCGGTTGCCTCCGGGAGGGTGATTTTTCGATCCTGGCCCGACTTGTCCTTACCTACAGTCAAAACACCCAGCCGTCTGTCAAAACTGCCTACTGTCAGCGCAGCCACCGCTCCTGGCCGCAGTGGGATCAGCGACATTGCTCGGAGTAGGGGCGCGAGATCCTTTTGTGCGTTGTCAATCAGTGCACGACGTTGGCTCAGATCCAGGTAGCAGTCTCGGCGTTTGGTGGCGTTCTTCACGGGCTTCAACTTTGTCCGCCACGGCGCGTCGCTGGTTGCGTATCCGTCTTCAAGGGCTAGGTTCAATACTGTCTTGAAAACAGCCATGTCCCGGTTCAAGGCACTTGCCGAGCGCGGCTTGGTGCCGATCAGTTTCTTGTTCTGCGGGATGGCCGGTGTTTCCGCCAACTTGACGCGCCAATCATTGACCTGTCCCGAAGTGAGTTTGAGGATGGGTGTAGCCGCCAGTTTGACATCGGGCTTGATCCAGCGGTTGTACCGGCGGGTGATGTCCGCCGCCGCGTCGGCCTTGCCAGCGGTTTTCAGTTTGGCGATATAGCGGTCCCAGGCCTCCTTGACCGTGATCGGTTCGCTTGCGCCACCCTTGCCAACGTGGTCGAACCATTCTTCTGCCGTCTTTTTCGCCGCGTCGTGTCGTTGATGGTCCGGCAGATCCGCAAAATCGCCCAGAGCCTTGTAAACCTGCTTCGGTGGACTCTTGGACTCATCGAGAAACCGGGCTGACCAGTTGCCATCGCTGGATACCGTCATCTTGCGGTAGCCGAGATAGCAGCCGGTGCGAAGCTTCTGCCAATACGGGTCGCGCCGGGGCTTGAGCTTGGTGCGCTCTGACACCTTGGAGAACGTTGCCATGATCTACCCTTACCGCATGGTATGAAAAAAGTATGAAAAACATGCTGGGTAAATTATGAACGACTTTGGATGATCTTCAGAGGTAAAAAGCGTTTTGGAACGTCCAGGAAAGTCCTATTTCCCCGCATTCACACTGCTGGGGTCGGAGGTTCGAAGCCTCCACCGCCCACCAGAAAGAGGCAGCTGAAGAGGGATTTGCGCGAAGGCTCAAGTCCCTTTTTTGTGTCTGTTGACAGGCCACGACCAATCGAACAAGCAAGGGAGTTAAGGCGGCATGGATCAGGTCGAGTGCGTGGTGATCGGTGCCGGTGTTGTCGGATTGGCCGTGGCACGTGCCCTGGCCTTGGCCGGGCGCGAGGTCTTGGTGCTGGAGGCCGCATCAACCATTGGCACGGGGATCAGCTCGCGTAACAGTGAAGTCATCCATGCTGGCCTGCACGGGTCTGCTGATTGGCTCAAGGTACGCCTGTGCGTGCAGGGACGTAGCTTGCTGTACGACTATTGTCAGGCGCGAGGCGTCGACCACAGACGTTGTGGCAAGCTGCTGGTAGCCACCAGTACCGCCGAGCTGCCGCAGTTGCAAGCCTTGGCGCAGCGCGCGGCGGCCAATGGCGTTGATGACCTGGAGCTGCTGACTTCGGCTCAGGCACGTGCGATGGAGCCAGCGCTGGTGTGTGAGGCGGCCCTGTGGTCACCGAGCAGCGGCATCATTGACAGCCATGGCCTGATGCTGGCGTTTCAGGGTGACCTCGAGAACGCAGGGGGCCTGGTGGTGTTCAACTCCCCCGTGGCCAAGGCCTATTGCGCTGGCAGCCATATTGATCTACATACGGCTGATGGCACAGTTCTGCGCACCGGTTTACTGATCAACTCTGCTGGTCTTCAAGCCAGTGCCTTGGCTGCCACTTTCAAGGGCTTGGCCCCGATTCATGTGCCACAAACCCGCTTTGCCAAAGGCAACTACTTTTTGCTGCAAGGCCGGGCACTCTTTTCCCGGCTGATTTACCCCATGCCTCAAGCCGGCGGCTTGGGGGTGCACCTGACCATCGATCTGGGTGGTCAGGCCCGCTTTGGTCCCGATGTGCAGTGGGTGGATTCGGCCGACGACTGGGTGGTTGACCCGGCGCGTGGCAACGGTTTTTATGCTGAAGTGCGGCGCTACTGGCCAGGGCTGGCTGACGGCGCGTTGCAACCGGGCTACGCCGGTATCCGCCCAAAGCTCCATGCGCCCGAAGAAGCCGCCCGTGATTTCTTGATCCAGGGACCGGCCACGCATGGTGTGCCCGGGCTGGTCAACTTGTTTGGCATCGAGTCGCCGGGCCTGACCAGTTCACTGGCAATTGCTGAGCATGTGCTGGCGATGGTTGCCGATTGAGA
>CAXNFT010000192.1:0-4911 GCA_964201255.1 Rhodoferax sp. | reverse complement strand
CTAGGCAAAGTACGCGCCTTTCACTGAAAAAAGGTATAATCCGGCTTCTCTGTCCGTAAGCGCGACAGCAGCACCTCCGGTTCAGGCCCAGCGATGACTCAGATCACGACCGGCCACCTCACCGCAAGGACTGCATACCAAATGTTCGCCCAACCAACTTGCGCTGAGTCATCTTGTTGCCGCAGCGGCCTCCGCCAAGGATTGCGGCAACGTCTCTTACTCATGTGTTTGATGTCCCGAGGTTTTTAGATGCCTACTAAAAAGTCTGCCGATTCTGTCGTTCCTAATTCAAAAAACGCTAATCCGCCTGCCGCAAAAACGCCTGGAAAGTTGGTTCCGCCTGTCGCCACTGGCAAGGCCAGCAGCAAGGCCAGCAGTAAGGCCATCAGCAAGGCAGCAGCAGCAGCAGTAGCGGCAGCGGTACCGGCCGGGAAAGTCAAGTCAACCATAGGCGCCAAAACGACGCCCAAAGCGCCTGCCAGCAAATCGAAGCCTGCGGCAGGTCTACCTAACGACGCAGACAGCCTGACGAAGAAAAAGGCAGGGCGCCCACCGAAACTAGGTACTGCTGAGCTCGACGGGGCTTCGCAAGACACCCTGAAGCAGGGCAAAAAAGCAACTGCTGTGCCCGTGGCTGTTGCTGTAGAAGACCCCGACATGGCCGAAATCGAGGCCGATCTGGCCGGCGAGCCGGTTGCGGCCGGTGAAAAGGTCAAACCGCTCCGCATGAAAATCAGCAAGGCTAAAGAACGCGCCTTGATGAAAGAATTTGGCTTGGACGAGGCCGTTTTGTCCGAAGAAGACATGGCCAAGCGAAGGCTGCGTCTGAAAGCCCTGATCACCATGGGCAAAACCCGTGGCTACCTGACCCATGGCGAGATTTCCGACCACCTGCCCGACAAGTTGGTGGATGCCGAAACCATGGAAGTCGTGATCACCATGTTGAACGACATGGGTGTCGCTGTCTATGAGCAGACCCCGGATGCAGAAACACTGCTGCTGAACAACAACGTCTCGACTGCCGCCACGGTGGAAGAAGCGGAAGAAGAGGCAGAAGCAGCGCTGTCCACTGTCGACAGCGAGTTTGGTCGTACCACCGACCCGGTGCGCATGTACATGCGGGAGATGGGCACGGTTGAGTTGCTGACGCGCGAAGGCGAGATCGAGATCGCCAAGCGCATTGAGGGCGGCTTGATGGCCATGATGGAGGCAATTTCAGCCTCGCCCGCCACTATTGCCGAAATTCTGCGTTTAAGCGAAGACATCCGCGAGAACAAGGTGGTCATCACCACCGTGGTCGATGGCTTCTCCAACCCAAATGAAGCCGACGATTACGTGGCCGAGGAAGACTTCGATGAGTTTGACGCGGCAGACGACGACGACGGCAAGGGCGGCTCCAAAGCGCTGACCAAAAAGCTGGAAGAACTCAAGCGCGAAGCCCTGAGCCGCTTCGACACCCTGCGCGATCTGTTTGAAAAAGTTCACAAGGTCTATGACAAGGAAGGGTACGGCACGCCAACCTATGTCAAAACACAACGCGCCCTGTCAGACGAGTTGATGTCGATCCGGTTTACTGCCAAAACGATCGAAAAGTTGTGTGACATGGTGCGGTCTCAGGTTGATGATATTCGCAAGAAAGAGCGAGAGTTGCGCCGCATCATCGTCGACAAGTGCGGCTATCCCCAGGAGCACTTCATCGCCGAATTCAGTGGCCGCGACAAGCACCACAACAAGGTGCCCAGCCAGTTGCTCAATCTGAAATGGATCGAGAAACAAGCTGTGGCAGGCAAGCCTTGGAGTGCGATCCTGGCGCGCAACATCCCGCCAGTGCAGGACCTGCAGCAAAAGCTGACCGATCTGCAGGCAAGGGTGGTGGTGCCCCTGGACCAGCTCAAAGATATCAACAAGCGTATGAACGAAGGCGAAGCCTCTTCACGCGCTGCCAAAAAAGAAATGATCGAGGCCAACCTGCGCCTGGTGATCTCGATCGCCAAGAAATACACCAACCGCGGCCTGCAGTTTTTGGATCTGATCCAAGAAGGCAACATCGGCCTGATGAAGGCTGTAGACAAGTTCGAATACCGGCGCGGCTACAAGTTCTCGACCTACGCCACCTGGTGGATCCGGCAGGCCATCACCCGCTCTATCGCCGACCAAGCCCGTACCATTCGGATCCCGGTGCACATGATCGAGACCATCAACAAGATGAACCGGATCAGTCGACAGCACCTTCAGGAGTTCGGTTTTGAGCCAGATGCGAGCGTGCTTGCCGCCAAGATGGAGATCCCCGAGGACAAGATCCGCAAGATCATGAAGATCGCCAAAGAGCCGATTTCGATGGAAACACCGATTGGTGACGACGATGACTCCCACCTGGGTGATTTCATCGAAGACAGCGCCAACACAGCACCCATGGAAGCCGCCATGCAGGCCGGTCTGCGGGATGTGGTGAAAGATATCCTGGATAGCCTAACGCCACGGGAGGCCAAAGTGCTGCGCATGCGATTTGGCATCGAGATGACCAGCGACCACACCCTTGAAGAGGTGGGCAAGCAATTTGACGTGACCCGCGAGCGGATTCGACAAATCGAAGCCAAGGCGCTGCGCAAGCTCAAGCACCCCAGCCGCTCAGACAAGTTGCGCAGCTTTACCGATAATTTATGAGCCAAATTCAAGCCTAGCCCTTGCTGGGTTTGAATAGTTCGCTATAGTTTTTGAAGATAAAGTTCGCGCAGGCGCTGCTGTCGCGACGGGGTGATGCCGAGTTGGTTTCGAAGGTACTGCTCTACCCCGCCAAACTCGGTGTCCACCGCATGGAACGCTGCTTCCAAGAATGCCTCCTGCACGCGCCAGAGAACGCTCAAGACATCCTGAGATAAGGCGACACTCGTTCGCTCCGGCATCTGGTAGAGGGTATTGGTCAACATATAGTCCTCCATGACCACGTCCCATGACACACCCAGGGCAGACAGAATCAGGGCCGCTGCAAAACCGGTTCTGTCCTTGCCTGCTGTACAGTGAAACACCAATGGGCTGTCGTCTGCCAGCAAATGAGCAAACATGTCAGAAAAGCGGGAGGCGTCCGCGACCACAAAATCGCGGTAAGTTTGCTTCATCAGGTCAACGCTCAGCGATGCAGTCACCGTCGCGCCCGCATCCAGCAAAGCCTTCATACCTTGAACCACCGTCGGCTCGATCGCCAACGAATGCACTGTAACGCCGGGCAGGCTGCAGACCAGCTCAGCGCGCTCAGCAACACCTCGGAAATCGCATACCCGGTTTAAACCGAGAGCCGTCAGGGCGGCCTGATCCTCGGCGGTGAGGCCAGCCAGATGATCGGAGCGAAACAGCCGACGCCAACGAACGATGTGACCATCCTGCGTGGCATAGCCGCCCAGATCACGAAAATTGGTGGCCCCTGCAAGCGGCAAATGCCGGGTCAGCGCTGAAGAAGGGCTTGTCGTCACATTCACAGTAGTCATGCGATGACGATAGCACGAAGCGACTCCACTGCCTTAGAACGACTCTGTATCCACCTCACCGCTTGACTGCGCCCCATAACGGGCTCCGTGCACAGTTTGCTGGTTGATCAAGCCACCCAGCCGGGTCAGCAGGTCGGGCGCCAGCGTGACGCCACTCGCACCCAGGTCATCCGTCAAGTGGTCCACATGGGTGGTCCCAGGAATTGGCACGATGTAGGACTCTTGGTGCAGTAGCCAGGCCAGCGCCAGCTGGGCCGGGGTGCACCCCGCCTCTCGCGCCAGAGCCAAATAAGCGGGTATCAGACCCAGGTTGGCCGCATAGTTGGCCGGCTCAAAGCGCGGCATGCTACGCCGGATGTCCTTGGCGTCCAGTGCGACCAAGTCCAGCGGGGAATTACACAAAAACCCGCGTGCGACCGGGCTAAATGCGACAAACGCGGTCCCCAGCTCGCGGCAGGCGTCCAGCACCGCGATCTCCGGGTTGCGCGTCCACAGTGAATACTCGGTCTGCACGGCGGCGATCGGATGCACCGCATGCGCCCGACGCAAGGTGGCTGCCGATACTTCAGACAGGCCAATGGCACGCAGCTTTCCGGCCTTTACCAGGTCGGACAAGGCTCCAACGCTGTCGTCAATCGGCACAGCTTTGTCCCAGCGGTGCAGGTAGTACAGGTCGATCACTTCAGTCTGCAGACGGCGCAGACTGTCTTCGCAGTTGCGCCGCAGCGCCTCTGGCCGGCCATCAATGACACGCTTCATACCATCGGAAAACTGCACGCCGGCCATGCCACCCTTGCTGGCCAGGGTACTCTTCTGTCGGTGGGGTTTGAGCACCCGGCCAACCAGCGTCTCGTTGGTGCCAAAACCATACAGGGCGGCCGTGTCAAACAGCGTCACGCCGGCATCCAGCGCGGCCAGCAAAAGGCGTTCGCCCTGCTCCATCGAAATCGGCGTACCGTAGGCATGGCTCAAGTTCATGCAGCCCAACCCAATGGCGCTGACACTGAAGGGCCCAATTTGTCTTTGTTGCATGTCTGGATGATCCGTTTAATGTTGGGTAAGTGATTGTGAACCTATGGCCGCGCCCGGTCATGCACCCACTTAGGCAGCGGCAAGGCCCGGTGCAACACATCCTCGCGCAACCACAGGGTGCTGCGCCGGGCCCGTTGGGCCACGGTGTTCAGGGGCAGCTGCTGGTAATCGTCGTTGAAAACTTCGTACCTGTAGTCACCGCGGTACCCGATGCGGTCCAGCCGCAGCACCAGGTCGGCGAGCTCGTTGCTGTGCACGCCCTCCCCCGGAAACACCCGAAAGGTGCGCGCCGTGGCCATTCGCTCTTCAAAACTCGGCGTCTCTTGCCACATGAAGTCCGACAGTTGCACCAAGAAAATACGTGCCGGGTCCAGCGTGTCGATGTTGTCCAGCGGCG
>CAXNFT010000191.1:0-4920 GCA_964201255.1 Rhodoferax sp. | reverse complement strand
GACGAGCAGGCGCGCCAGACTTTCAAATTTTCTCTTGTCCATTTGAGCTTGCTGTTTGCGGCCATGCTGATAGATCATTATTTGTTTTCACTCTAAGCTTTCACTTTGACATTTTTCGAATTCACCCATTAGCCACGGTTGGAGCCGGGCTGCGGCGAGTCCCAACTTTGTACCGCCTCTTTGAGTCCCATGCTGTCGAGCATTCGTTTCAAAAGGGCCAGTCCACCCCCAGGCTGTGCCTTCTCGGGAGATGAACTTCAGATCGAACGCTTTGTAAGGAGGTCGGTGCGCCACCACTTACGCAGGCCGTTGATTTCATTGAGTATTTCTGATGGTGGCCATTAGAAATTTGTTCAAATCCCAGGCATATCGGGGTGGCTCGTGATCGCATGGGGGGTGCTAATGGACAATCTCGCTTTTAGCTGTCACATGACCTCAACCACCCCTACCTGATGAACATTGCCCAATTGCAGCAACTCGACGGTGCTGCGCTCGACCGCCAGTACAACAACCGCGCTTTGGTGCCTGATTTTGCCGATCACCTGGCGCGCTGGGCAGCACACTCGGCCCAGGCGCGCACCCGGCCCTGCACGCTGGACCTTGCCTACGGCGCTGGCTCCAGCGAGTCGCTGGATATCTTTCCGGCCGCCGGCCCGGCCAAAGCGGGCGGGTCACCGGTGCTGGTGTTCTTGCATGGTGGCTACTGGCGCGGTCTGGACAAGGCCGACCATTCGTTTGTAGCCCCGCCGTTCACCCAGGCTGGCGCCTGTGTGGTGGTGCCCAACTACGCGCTGTGTCCAATCGTCACCGTGCCGCAGATCGTGATGCAGATGGTGAGGGCATTGGCCTGGACTTGGCGCCATGTGTCCGAATACGGGGGTGACCCGAGCCGCATTACGGTGGCTGGCCATTCCGCCGGGGGGCATCTGGCGGCGATGCTGTTGGCCTGTCAGTGGCAACGGTGGGCGGCTGATCTGCCACCCCGGTTGGTGCGCAATGCCTTGTCGATCTCGGGTTTGTTTGAGCTTGAGTCCATTCGCCGCACGCCACATCTGCAAGTCGATTTGCGTCTGACGCCGGCTCAGGCTCGCAAAGCCAGTCCGGCCTGGCTGCCGTCACCCGGGGTAGCGGCCCGGCGTGGCCATCTTTACTCGGTGGCTGGGGGTGACGAGAGCCCGGCCTTTTTGCTGCACAACCAAATGATTCAGCAGGCCTGGGGCCGCCGCGTGGTGCCAGTGTGCGAGGTGATGCCGGCCCTGAATCACTTCAGCATGCTGGGTGCGCTGGCCCAGCCTGGCAGCCGGGTGCACGGTCTGGCCGCCCAGTTGCTGGCCTGAGCGCTGCCAGTTACATCAGCAGGTGCTCCCCAGCGTTGTCCCCCCCTAAGGTCACGTAGTTGACCTTGCGAATGTCCATCAGCTTCTTGCCGCCGGCATAGCTGATGGAGCTCTGCACATCCTGCTCCATCTCGGTCAGGGTGTCGGCCAGTCGGCCCTTGATCGGCTCCAGGATGCGCTTGCCCTCGACGTGCTTGTACTCGCCCTTGTTGAAGTCGCTGGCCGAGCCGTAATACTCTTTGTAAAGTTTGCCGTCTACCTCCACCGTCAGGCCCGGGCTTTCCTCGTGGCCGGCCAGCATCGAGCCGATCATGACCATGGTGGCGCCAAAGCGGACCGACTTGGCAATGTCGCCGTGCTCGCGGATGCCGCCGTCGGCAATGATGGGCTTGGTGGCCACACGGGCGCACCATTTCAGCGCTGACAGCTGCCAGCCGCCGGTGCCAAAGCCGGTTTTGGATTTGGTGATGCAGACCTTGCCCGGGCCTATGCCCACCTTGGTGGCGTCGGCGCCCCAGTTTTCCAGGTCAATGACCGCCTCGGGCGTGGCCACGTTACCGGCGATCACAAAGCTGGTTGGCATTTTTTCTTTCAGGTGGCCGATCATGGCTTTGACGCTGTCGGCATGGCCATGCGCAATGTCGATGGTGATGTAGTCGGGCGCCAAGCCCAGCGCCAACAACTGCGCCACGGTGGCGTAGTCGGGCGGCTTGACCCCGAGCGAGATCGAGGTGTACAGGCCGCGTGCGGCCATGCTTTGTACAAACTTGATGTTGTCAAAGTCAAAGCGGTGCATCACGTAAAAATAGCCCGCCTGAGCCAGCCAGACGCAAATCTCCTCATCGACCACGGTCTTCATGTTGGCGGGCACCACCGGCAACCGAAAGCGGCGCGGCCCGAACTCGACACTGGCGTCGCACTCTGAGCGGCTCTCCACCCGGCATTTGCGCGGCAGCAGCAGGATGTTGTCGTAGTCAAAAATATCCATGGGGCAGGCCGCCTGTCAAAAAAGTGAGCCAAAAAAAACCGAGCCTCAATGGTTTGGGCCCGGTGATTGATTCTATCGGAGTCGGGGTAGGGCGTTGCCGCCATCGTTAGGCCGGCAAGCCGACTGCGCTACCGCCAGCAAGCGGCCACGCTGGTCTTGTAGCCAGCCCACCACGCGCAATCGCTCTGGGTCGGCGCCCTCGGGGATGCTCAGGGGTCGGCGCTCCAACCAGCTGAATTGCTTCTCTTTTTGTAGCGAACTATCGCCATTCCACGAGGCTTGGAGCATGTTTCTAACCAAATTTCGTTGGATCGGGGTGCCATCACTGCCGGCGGCAATGGTTTCCACCAGCAGCAGCACCGCGGTCAGCGGCGCTGTGTTCGGCTTGCTGTGCACCTCAACTGACGCTTCAACTGACGCGTTAGCCCGAGCCTCAACCGAGGCGCCGATGTAGCCGCCCAGCGCCACGCCATGGGCCACCCGCACCGTGGCTCCACGGCTGCTCTTAACTCTGGTGCTGACCCGCAGTTGCTCAAGCGGCCCCGCGCGGCGCAGGTCCGCCAGCCGCGTCAAGGCATCGCGGTTGGCGGCGCCTGACAGCGGTGCGTCGTCGCCCAGCGAGCCCGGCACAATCCAGTCCAGCGCCAGGGTATTGCTCGCGGCGCTGGGCGCCAGTGCTGTGGCCGTGCCCCAGCAGCGCTCGCAATCTGCGCTCAGAAAGCGTTCCAGCAGGCGTACTGGCTGGATTTGTCCGTCGCTGCTGCAAACCCCCTGCGCACCCGCGCCCGGCGCCAAGGCTGCCCATAGCCCCAGAACGGCGGCGAGCTGGCTCAAAGTGGTGAAGGGCATCCGGATGGGCTTTCTACAATGAGGCATGTTTGCCCCAATTACACAACAGGACGATGCCAACGCCCCGCTGCTCGCCCACCTGAACCCTGAGCAGCGCGCCGCTGTCACCCTGCCGGCCGAGCATGCGCTGATCCTCGCTGGCGCCGGCTCGGGCAAGACCCGGGTGCTGACCACCCGCATTGCCTGGCTGCTGCAAACTGGCCAGGTCTCGCCTGGCGGCGTGCTGGCGGTGACCTTCACCAACAAGGCGGCGCGCGAGATGATGACGCGCCTGTCTGCCATGCTGCCGCTCAATGTGCGCGGTATGTGGATCGGCACCTTTCACGGCCTGTGCAACCGGTTTCTGCGCGCCCACGCCAAGACCGCCAACCTGCCGCAGAGTTTTCAGATTCTTGACACACAGGACCAACTCTCGGCGATCAAGCGCCTGTACAAACAGTTTGCGCTGGACGACGAGCGTTTTCCGCAAAAGCAGATGCAGTGGTTCATCGGCGGCTGCAAGGAAGACGGTCTGCGTCCCAACCAGGTCGAGGTGCGTGACGAGGAAACCCGGCGCAAGGTGGCGATTTACCAGCTGTATGAAGAGCAGTGCCAGCGCGAGGGTGTGGTGGACTTTGGCGAGCTGATGCTACGCAGCTACGAGGTGTTGCGCGACAACGACCCGATCCGCGAGCACTACCAGCGGCGTTTCCGCCACATCCTGGTCGACGAATTTCAGGACACCAACAAGCTGCAGTACGCCTGGCTCAAGATGCTGGCCGGCACCGGCGCGGCTGGTTCGGTGGACGACGCGGCCGCCTTCAAGCCCACGGGCTGCGTGCTGGCGGTGGGCGACGACGACCAGAGCATTTACGCCTTCCGTGGCGCCCGTGTGGGCAATATGGCCGACTTTGTGCGCGAGTTCGGCGTGCGTCACCAGATCAAGCTGGAGGAAAACTACCGCAGCGGCAGCAACATCTTGGACAGCGCCAATGAGCTGATCAGCCACAACAGCCGCCGCCTGGGCAAAAACCTGCGCACCGCGCAGGGCCCCGGTGAGCCGGTGCGCGTGTTTGAGGCCACCAGCGACTTTGCCGAGGCCCAGTGGATGGTCGACGAGATGCGCCAACTGGTCCGCGACGGCCTGGCACGGCACGAGATCGCCGTGCTCTACCGCAGCAACGCGCAAAGCCGGGTGATCGAGACCGCGCTCTTCAATGCCGCCTTGCCCTACAAGGTGTACGGCGGCCTACGCTTTTTTGAGCGGGCCGAGATCAAGCACGCGCTGGCCTACCTGCGGCTGCTGGAGAATCCGCGCGACGACACCAGCTTTTTGCGTGCAGTCAATTTTCCGCCGCGCGGCATAGGCCTGCGCAGCCTGGAGCAGCTGCAAGATGCAGCGCGGGCCAGCGGCTGCGCTCTGAGCGATGCCGTGAGTGGCATGGGCGGCAAGGCAGGCACCAACCTGGGCGCTTTTTTGGCTGGCATCGACGTGCTGCGCGAGCGCACCCAGGGCCTTAACCTGCGCGAGATCGTGAACTTGACCCTGGAGCACAGTGGCCTGCTGACTCATTACCGCGCCGACCGCGAAGGCGCCGACCGGGTGGAAAACCTGGAGGAACTGGTCAACGCGGCCGAGAGCTTTGTCTCTTTTGAAGGCTTTGGCCGCGACGCGCTCAGCCAGTCACCCGCCTCGCAGGGGCTGGACATGAACCAACCCGTGCTGGACGAACCCGCGCCCGACGCAGAGAGCGGCGAGACGCTGTC
>CAXNFT010000190.1:0-4923 GCA_964201255.1 Rhodoferax sp. | reverse complement strand
AGGTAACACGGTTGGTTAAGCCATCAGCAACATAGGCTTGGGCAGGATCACCCATGAGGTTGGCAAAAGGAAGTACGGCAATCGAAAGTGGGTTGACGCTTGGTTTACTACCTTGTTGAATTCCCCAGTACCCACCCAAGGCAAGAACTACAACTGCAACAGATGCACTGATTCCTTTTTTTAGCGGGGTTCCAAATAGCTTTGCCAAAAAACCCGGCTCTTTCTTGGCACTGGGGCTTGTCGTACTTGGTTGGGTCTTTGCGGCTTTTGTACCTTCAACCCCTAGGTTCACCCTGTAAGTGGCAATAGGATCAGCAATGTTTTTCAAATGCTGATCGCCAAGACTCTCAAAACTCAAGTTTAGCTTGCGTCGAACCTCTTCATAGAACTTGGCTGACATATGAATACCGCCAGCCTCTGCGCTTGATTCAATCCGCGCAGCAACATTGACGCCATCGCCATAGAGGTTGTCGCCTTCAACGATCACATCACCAAGGTTCAGTCCAACTCGAAACTGGATCTGGTCTTCTTCTGGGCAAGCGGCATTGCGCGCCATGATGCTTTTTTGGAACTCGACAGCCGCAACGATAGCGTCAACAGGAGAAGCAAACTCAGCAATGACCGAGTCACCTGCGGTGGTGAAGATTCTGCCATGATGGGTTTTGATGGATTCGTCAGTGATTGACCTGCACGCCTTGAGATTTTTAAGCGTGCGATCCTCGTTTTCTCCCATCTTCAGGCTAAAGCCCACGACGTCAGCTGCAAGGATGGCAGCGAGTTTTCGGCGCGGTGTTGAGTCTGTCATTTAGCATTCCCTTGATGGCTGGCAGATCAGAATTTGGGCTCAGCACAATAGACCCTTGGTAATGCTAGCCTAATTGTAGATTTTTAACAAATAAATTGTAGATTTTTAACAAATATCGCGGTGGTTATAGCGGTGGTTTGTCCTTTAAAAGGACAACACCAAGCACCAACTGTCGTGTAAAACGACATCGGATGACCAGTTCAAGCCAGTAGTACGAAGCCAGCGCTGAAATCAAACAAAGCCGCGTAGCGGCAGGCGGCCATCGCGTTGCAGCCAGTTGTGCGCCGCATACGTGGCCTGCCCGTCGGTCACGTGAAGGGTGTAGGCGTGGCGCGACTGTGGGGACCGGTTGGGCGCGCTGTAGTGCGGCAGCAGGCCGTGAAACACCACCAGCGTGCCGGCCGCCACCGCCTTCTGCAAACAGCACCACCGGCAATTGCTGCTGCAGCGCCAGGCCCAGCAGACGGTCGGTTTTTTGGTGGTTGCGCATGCCCTGGGTGCCGGCCAGAACGGTGGCGTCGTAGGCCATCACCACGGCGCGGGCGGCATCGGGGCCAAACTGCGCCTGATTGATGCTGCCAATGCCAGTCACCATGCCATCAGCCGGGGTGTTGCGTACCAGGTCGTCCTCGCTACGCCGGCTGCGCTGCGCGGCCACCGCCAGCGCACCGTACTCGACAAAGCTGCCGGGGTCGCACAGGTCGGCAATGTTCTCGCGTGCGCTGCGCAGCCCCAGCGCGTGGCGCTTGGCCATGGCCTCGGGCCGGCTGGCGTCCAGCGTCAGCGCTTGGCGCTGCTGCAGGCGCAGCAGGTCGGGCCGCACGGCAGACGGGCCATGTGTAGAAAGGCTGGGTGGGCTGGGTGGGCTAGCTGAAAAAATTTGAACATTTTCGGCCTCTAGCCCTTGTCCCACTTGAATAGTTTGCTCTATATTCAGTAGCACTTCGCCTTCAGCCACCAGGTCACCCGTTTCGCGCAGCAGCGCACTCACACGGCCGGCGCAGGGCGAGCGCAGTTCGTGCTCCATCTTCATGGCTTCCAGCACCACCAGCAGCGCATCGGCCTGCACCAGGTCGCCGGGCTGCACCAGCCATTGAACAATTTGCACTTGGAGGGGAGATCGAATTAAATGCATGCCGCGATTTTGCGGCAGTTCGCGGTCAGCACACGCGGGCCAGGGGCCGCGGCAGCGCTCAGCCCCAGAGGGCAGCCGTTGGCGGCTCAATCAGGCCGTCGTGAAAGTGCATCGGCGTCGCACGATCGAGTTGCTGCAACAAGGGGCCGTCCAGGTCCACATAGCGGCAGCGCTGCGCCAGCAGGAAGGCCGGCGCCATGGCCAGCGAGGTGCCACACATATTGCCCACCATGAGCCCCAGGCCCCGTTGCTCGGCCGCATCGGCCATGGCCAGGGCTTCGGTCAGGCCACCGCATTTGTCCAGTTTGATGGTGATGTACTGGTAACGGCCGGCCAGGTGCGCTAGCGAACTGCTGTCGGTGCAGGATTCGTCAGCCGCCAGCAGAATCGGGGAGACCAGACCGTCAAGCTCGGCGTCCTGGCCTCGCGGCAGGGGCTGCTCCACCAGCTCGACACCCAGTGCTGCCAGCTCGGGCAGCAGTTCCAGCAGCAGTGCACGCGACCAGGCCTGGTTGGCATCGACCATGAGCCGCGCCTGCGGGTGTTCCTCGCGCGCCATCCGAACGATGTCTACATGGCGCTGTGCATCAACCTTGAGCTTGAGCAGCGGGTGGTGGCGGGCGGCCCGCAACTTGCGCCGGGTGGTGGCCTCGTCGCCCAGGCCGATGGTATAGGCCGTGATGACCGGCTTAAGCCCGGCAAGACCAGCCTGGCGCCAGGCGGGCACGCGCGTCTGCTTGGCGCGCAAGTCCCACAGGGCACAGTCCAGCGCATTGCGGGCGCCACCCGCTGGCAGCAGGCGCATCAGGTCGGCACCACTGATGTCGTCATGCAGCTGGTCCAGCACACCGGCGATTTGTCCGGCCATGCTGTGTGGCGTCTCGCCGTCATAGTCGACCCCAGCTGCCTCGGCACGGCCGACGTGCCCCTGACCGTCGCCCAGACCCAGCATCAACACCGGCAAGTCGGTGATGACCTCACGGGCAATCTCGAAGGGCTCGGTCATGGCCCAATGTTCGATGCTGGTGCGGCAGCTGATCATTGGGCCAGCAGGGCGTCGGCCAGCGCGTCAACGCCGCCGCGCATCGGGTCCACCACCGGCAGGCCCAGCTTGAGCCCAACACTCGCCGCATAGGCTTGCCACTGGGCATCCGTGAGGGACGACGAGTTGATGCTCACCCCCACGCAACGCACCCGCAGGTTGGTCAGGCGGGCCGCCTCCAGGTAGCGGTCGATCGCGTGCTGGAGATCAGGAATGGGGCAGTCGGGGTAGCCCTCCACGGTGTCGCGGGACGGGTCGTGGCAGAGCACCACGGCATCGGGTTGTGAGCCATGCACCAGGCCCAGCGTCACTCCGGCATAGGCTGGGTGAAAAAGCGCCCCCTGGCCTTCGATCACGTCCCAGTGGTTGGCGGCGTTGTCGGGCGACAGGGCCTCCGCCGCCCCAGCGATGAAATCGGCGATCACCGCGTCCACGGCGACACCAGCACCAGCAATCATGATGCCGGTCTGCCCGGTTGCCCGGAAGGTGGCGGGCACGCCACGGGCCGTCAAGGCACGGGTCAGGGCCAGCGCCGTGTATTTCTTGCCCAACGCGCAGTCCGTACCGACCGTCAGCACCCGTTGACCGCTGCGCTTGCGCCCAGTACCGGCGGCAAACACCTGGTCGGAATGCCGCACATCGTGCAGCCGGCCACCACCGCGCTGTGCAGCCTGCACCAGGCTCGGGAATGATGTCAGCCGGGAATGCAGGCCACTCACAACGTCCATGCCAGCGTCCAACGCGGCTTCGAGCTCGGGCAGCCAGTGGGCGGGCAAGACGCCGCCCACCGCAGCCACACCAACGACGATGGAGCCAGCGCCCAAGGTGGCGGCTTGCGACGGGCTGTGGCGCGGCAGATCCAGCGACACCGTGGCCGCCGGCAGAGACCACTCCCCCATGACATCGCTGCGGCACCAGTCGCGCAGGCCAAAAGCTGTCTTGGCGTCTGACTTGAGGTCGACATCGCCCAAGAACAACAGGTAGGGTTTACGGATTTGGCGCATGGTCTGGGGAGGGCTCGGTAACAGGGCTAGGCAACAGGGCTAGGTAGCAGGGCCTGGCACCACGTGCAACAGGCACGGGCATCGGGACAGTGAGCGTGAGAATAAGACAAAACACCGGACTCACCGGCACCAAAAGCGGGCCCGCGCCCGGTGTCTACTCCTAAAGTGATAGGACTCAAGCGCAGCGACAGCTGGCGTTGATTTGTGCTATGCCTTTGGGGGTAGGGTCCTGCTTGGCCAGAAGGATTGCCGCTATTCTCTTGCAAGATGACTACCCCGTGACAACCCCCTGCGCCCACCCCAGCGCGCCCCTTCCAGGAGAAACCATGACTTCCTTCGACAGCACCCTGCGCCATCTGGCACTGGCCGTAGCCAGTGTTTGCAGCCTGACCGCCTTCAGCCCGGCACTGGCCCAGGACGCCACCTTTGTGCTCAATTCCCGCGAAGCTGGGGCCCCGACCTATAACCCCATCAAGGGCACCAAACTCAACATCGCCAACAACCTGATCTTCGACCGCATGGTGATGCAGGATGCCGACCAGTCCTTCCACGGGCAACTGGCTGAAAGCTGGCAAGCCTCGCCGGACGGCATGAGCTGGACCTTCAAACTGCGCCGTGGCGTCAAGTTCCATGACGGCGAGCCCTTCAATGCCAAGGTGATCGAATGGTGGATACCCAAGTACAAGGGCACCGAGAACGCCTTCATGGTCGAGGCGATCGACAAGGTCATCGTGGTCGACGACTACACCGTGCGCTTTCAAATGAAGAGCCCGGACCCCAGTTTGCTGCTCAACATGGCCACCAGCTTCATGGGCATCCCCTCGCCTAAGGCCTACGAGGCGCTGGGCGACAAGTTCGGCGTGACGGCAGCGGTGGGCAGCGGCCCGTTCAAGCTGGTCAGCTTCACTGTGGGCCAGCAGACCAAGCTGGTGCGCAA
>CAXNFT010000189.1:0-4957 GCA_964201255.1 Rhodoferax sp. | reverse complement strand
CCCGCGCTTTTGACGATGTGGTGCGCTTGGCCTACGCCAACCGCATCCAGCTCTGGAGCGACGGCTTCTACCGCACCCCCAAGATCCACTACGACAAGACCACACTCACCGGGCGGCCGTTTTATTACTTTGCCTATGGCGCAGCCTGTACTGAAGTCGCCATCGACACCCTGACCGGCGAAAACCGGGTACTGCGGGTGGACATCCTGCATGACGTAGGTCGCTCCATTAACCCGGCCATCGATATTGGCCAGATCGAGGGAGGCTTTGTCCAGGGCATGGGATGGCTCACCACCGAGCAGCTGGTCTGGGACAAGCAGGGCCGGTTGGCCACCCACGCGCCCAGCACCTACAAGATTCCAGCCACCGGCGACATACCGGCGCACTTGCAAGTAGACCTGTGGCCCGAGCCGAACCGTGAGGACAATGTGTTTGGCAGCAAGGCCGTGGGTGAGCCGCCTTTTATGCTGGCCATCAGTGTGTTTGAGGCGCTGCGTGATGCGGTGGCGCAGGCCAGGGGCGACGGCGCTGCGATCAGGCTGCAGGCGCCGTCCACTGCAGAAGCCGTGCTGACAGCACTCAGCGCACCCGCCAACCCGGCCTAAACACCGGCCAGGGTGCGCAGTCCGGTCAGATCCAGCAGGTTGAAGCTGCGGCCAGAGCCGCTGATCAGGCTGCGCTCACGCAGGTGGCGCAGCACTCTTGAGAGCGTCTCTGGGGCGATGCCCAGCTGTGCGGCAATCGAACGCTTGCGTTCTTGCAACTGCACCGCCATGCCGCCCTGCGCGAGTGGCGCGGCGTGCTGCAGCAGCCACTCGGCGCAACGGCCCTCGGCGTCCTTGGCCAGGCGACTCACCGCTAACTCGGTTTGCTGCCGGTGGGCACGGGCTACATCATGCAGCACAGCCCGGGCCGGTCCTGACAAATCAGCCAGGATGCGCCGAAATTCGACCACCGGGACGCGCCGCAGCACCACGTCGGTGTCGGCCAGTGCATCGACTGCGTGCGGCAGATTCAGCACTGCTGACGAGGCCTCCAGCCAGCAGGGGCCCTCCAGCACACCGAGCTGATGTTCCATCACGTCGCCCGCCATCACGCCCAGCACAACCCGCCCGGACTCCAGAAAACTGACCCAGGCCGAGGTTTGGGTGCGACGCGCCAGGATTTGTCCGCGCGAGACAGCCTGGCTTGCAACAGAAACCTGAGCGGTGTGAATGGGCGGCATATACCTGACTTTACTCCTTCAGCAAACCAGTCACCTTCGGAGTGCTCAAGAAAGCAGCAAAAAACCCCGGCAAACCTGAGCCCTAATCAAGTCCAATGACTAGTTTCATCAATATTTTGCAAAAACTCTAATAGACTGCGTGTTATGTTCCCCTTTTAGCCGAGGTCATCATGTGCAGATGGGTTGCTTATGCGGGTCCAGAGATTTACCTTGAGGACTTGATCTTCCACCAAGAGCATTCCATTGTGCGTCAAAGTCTGGCTGCAACCCAATCTGCCTGGGTCACAAATGGGGATGGTTTTGGCGTTGCCTGGTACAACAAGCGCACTACGCCTGGACTGTTTAAAGATATCCTTCCTGCTTGGAACGACAGCAATTTGCGCTCTATTGCGGCACATATACAGACTAGACTATTTTTCGCCCATGTTAGAGCGACCACAGGCACTGCGGTAAACAGAAGCAACTGCCATCCGTTTATTTGGCAAAACTGGGCCTTCATGCACAACGGGAAAATTGGCAACTGGCATGACTGCCGTAAAGACGTGGAAGACCTCATCGATCACGTGCACTACCCACACAGAGAGGGCACTACAGACAGTGAGGCCTTATTTTTAGTAGCCTTGAGCAAAGGGCTAATTCATGATCCCATCAAAGCCATAGAAGCAACTTTGCGTGCTGTGACCAGCATCATGGACAAAAATAAATCCGATGAACCTATGCGCATATCCTGCGCTCTGACCAACGGCAAAGACATTTGGGCTTTTAGATATTCCAGTGATGACCAATCACCCAGCATGTATTTTGGTTCGCCCCACACACGTGCCAGCGAAGATGGCTCACATCCCATCACAACCATTGCATCCGAACCGTCTGATTCTGATGCTGCCCATTGGTTCAAGGTCCAGGAGCGCAATGGGGTTCATTGGACTGAGCACGGTTTGGAGCATTTCACTATTGCCATTTAATTCAATGCGCTCGCCCATGAAAAAGTTCCTTTTAGCAGTATCGATAACGCTGGCATTTCTAAATGGCGCCTTTGCTCAGCGCATGTATGACGGTATCGCGGTCACCAGACCGGTCGCGTGGATGGTGAGCGTTACTACAACGGATCCGGTCATCAGATTGGACGCGCAGACGGGATGCGTCGCATGCAAATCATCGTGTATTTTTATTTCTTTATGTGATCAATACTTGCCGGGCAGCATGGAATTGCGGCGCGCGTCACTTCCAACGCAAATCCAGTTTGCTGCTATGAGTCGCACAGTCACGGAGGTATAGGTTGATCAGGCTCTGATAGGGAATGCCCACCTGCTCCGAGATTCCTTTGAAGTAGCCGATCGAATCCTCATCCAAGCGAATGGTTATCTGCTTCTTCAATTGCGCGGCATAGGGATTTTTTCTGGCCTTGGTAAAGTCATATTCTTTTCTCATGCGACCACCTTAGATATAGGTGTCGCTGATCTCGATGTCGCTGTAATCCCGCGCTAAGCGGCTGCGGCTGTCTTTACAACACCAGCACCGCCCGAAAATCATTGACGTTGGTGAAAGTCGGCCCGGTGACCACCAGGTCGCCCAGGGCTTCAAAGTAACCATAGGCGTCGTTGCGGTCCAGGTGGTCTGCCAGCTTAAGGCCCGCATCGGCGGCGCGCTGCAGGGTGTCAGGCGCTACCCAAGCGCCGGCGTTGTCTTCCACACCGTCGATGCCGTCGGTATCAGCGGCCAGCGCGTAGACACCGGGCTGGCTGTGCAGGCCTTCGGCCAGACCGAGGCAAAACTCACCGGCGCGGCCACCCCGGCCGCGCACGGCACCGGGCAGGGTCGGACGGATGGTGACGGTGGTTTCACCACCACTCAGAATGACACAGGGCAGCGCAAAGGGCTGGCCCCGGCGCGCCACGGCACGCGCCAGCGCCGCATGGACCCGGCCCACCTCGCGTGACTCGCCCTCCATTTCGTCACTCAGAATGTGCGCATCAAGCCCGGCCGCGCGGGCCAGATCAGCGGCGGCCTGCAATGATTGTTGGGGTGTGGCAATCAGGTGCACGGCATGGCCGGCAAACAGCGGGTCGCCGGGTTTAGGCGTCTCCAGCGCGCCGCTGTGCAGCGCCTGCGCCACGGCCGGCGGCAACTCAATGCGGTAGCGCGCCAGGGTAGCCAGCGCGTCGGCACAGGTGCTGGCGTCAGGCACGGTGGGGCCGCTTGCGATGGTGGAGGGGTCATCACCGGGCACATCGCTGATGGTCAGCGTCACCACACGGGCTGGCCAGCAGGCCTGCGCCAAGCGGCCACCCTTGATGCGCGAGAGGTGCTTGCGCACATTGTTCATCTCGCCAATGTTGGCACCACTGGCCAACAGAGCGCGGTTGATGCCCTGCTTGTCAGCCAGGCTCAGGCCGTCGGCCGGCAGCGTCAGCAGGGCCGAGCCGCCACCGGAAATCAGGCACAGCACCAAGTCGTCGGCGGTCAGGCCTTGGGTGAGCGCAAGCATACGTTCGGCGGCTGCCAGTCCGGCAGCGTCGGGCACCGGGTGGGCTGCCTCCACCACCTCGATGCGCTGGGCCAGCCCGGCAGGGCGCGGCGGCACGTGGTGGTATCGCGTCACCACCAGCCCACTCAGCGGCGCGTCATTTGGCCACAGCGCCTCCAAGGCCTGCGCCATGGCGCCGCCCGCCTTGCCCGCGCCAAGCACCAGGGTGCGGCCGCGTGGCGGCGGCGGCAAAAACGGCGCCATGCTGTGCAGCGGCAGGGCGCGCTGAACCGCAGCGCGGTACAAATGGGTCAGGAATTCGCGGGGCTCGGTGGCAGGGTTTGGTGCGATCATTGGCATGTCTCCAGCCCCGCATTGTGACGATTCTTCATGCCCACCCTGCTCATCCGTAACGCCGACTGCGTAGCCACCTTTGACCACCTGGACGCAAACCAAGCGCGCGAACTGCGCCAGGCGACGAGGTGATTTGCTGGTCATTGAACATCAAGTTACTGATAAAGCCGCGGAGTACCTTAGGCTCCACCGCGCCGTTGGCAACTTGGGTGTCGGTGTGGACGTTATAGTAATGTCCAGTGAGGAGTTCGAGCGCCTACGCCCATGTCTGCGATCGGCTTTCATGCCCAGCAAGCGGTAGGGAAAAAACTGCAATCCTCAATGTCGCTGAAGGAATTGAGTATGGCCATGCGCCGCGTCATGGCATGGGCCAGACAGTTAGCCTTACCCTAACGCACTCAGGGATTTTGTCGAGGACGTCATTAAGATGCGATTTCGAACTGTACTTTGGCTTGCCAGTCTGGCCTTCACGCACACCACCAGTCCGGCCATGGAGGCGAAAGTTGTCAACGACACGCTGATCCTGTCTGGCCCAGTGGTTCAGGGTGATATCCAGAGGTTTAAAGAGGCGCTGGCGGCCAACCCGGGCATCGCCACCGTGGTGCTGCGCAATTCTTGGGGTGGCCACGTGGACTCCGGCTACCGGATCGGGGAGCTCATTCGCGAGAAGGGTTTGTCCACCGTCGTCTCTGGTCACTGCGTCTCTTCCTGCTCGCGCATGTTTCTGGGCGGCAAGGAACGCCGCTTTTCAAATGACTACGGTTTAGAACGAACCTTCGTGGGCTTTCACGGCCACTACGATGCCACCGGCCGGCTCAATCGTCAACTGGTTGAACGCCTCGGCCTGCTGGAATGGATCATCAAGTTCTCAGATGGTAAAGCCGACCGCGACTTGGTGAAACGCTGGATCA
>CAXNFT010000188.1:0-4994 GCA_964201255.1 Rhodoferax sp. | reverse complement strand
CACCTGGGTGTGAGCTATCCAACAGCCTGGCTGGTGCACCACAAGCTGATGCAGGCCATGATGCAACGTGAATCTCGCTATACGCTGGAGGGCCCGGTACAGGTTGATGATGCCTACCTTGGTGGTGAGCGCCGTGGCGGCAAGGTCGGGCGTGGCTCGGAAAACAAGGTGCCATTTGTGGCCGCAGTTTCGCTCACCGAGGATGGGCACCCCTTGCGTGTCAAGTTGACCCCGGTACCGGGTTTCACGCTCAACGCGATCACACAGTGGGCGCGAAAGAACCTCGCGCCCGGCAGCACGGTGTTCTCCGACGGACTGGCTTGCTTTGGTGCTGTCACGCTGGCAGGCTGTACCCATCAAAGCACCGTGGTAGCAGGTCGCAAACCGAAAGAAGTACCGGAGTTGCAGTGGATCAACACGGTTCTGGGGAACTTGAAAACCGGGCTCAGTGGCAGTTACCACGGGTTTGGCTTTCGCAAATATGCCGAGCAGTACCTGGGCGCTTTTGCATACCGGTTCAACCGGCGATTCAACCTCAGGACGCTGCCACAGCGTTTGCTGGTCGCGGCGCTTCAGTGTGGCCCGTACCCGCAGCGCTCGATTCGGTTGGTGGCTGACGTTCATTGCTAATCAGGAATATATATTATTATCACTACAGTTAGCAAATATGCAATACAGACTCACCCACGCAAGGAACGCGGATGCTCGAATTGAAGGGTATTTCGAAGTCGTTTGGCGGCCTTAGGGCTGTCGACGACGTGAGCCTGAACCTGACGCGCGGCGCCATCACGGGGCTGATCGGGCCCAATGGCGCCGGCAAAACCACACTGTTCAACACCATCGCTGGCGCTCTTGCACCTAGCAGCGGCTCGATACATTTCGAGGGTCAACCGATACATGGAAAGGCGCCCTACCAAATCTATCGCTGCGGCATCGCCCGTACCTTTCAAATTCCTCGCCCCTTTGGCGCGTTGTCTGTGCTCGAAAACGTGATGCTCGCACCACTGAGGCAATCGGGGGAGCAGTTCTGGAATAACCTGATCCGTCCCGGCCTTGTCCGCCAGCAAGAACGCGCCAATCGCGATAAAGCCGTGCAGGTACTCGATTTCCTGAACCTGACCCGGTTGGCCGACGAGCCGGCGCGAAACCTGTCCGGCGGTCAGCTTAAATTGCTCGAGCTCGGACGCACTCTGATGTCCGACCCCAAGCTAATCCTGCTTGACGAGCCTGGCGCTGGCGTCAACCCGACGTTGCTGGGTCAAATCACCGAGCGCATCGTTGAACTGAATCGGCGAGGCATCAGCTTCCTGATCATCGAGCACAACATGGACTTCGTGATGAACTTGTGCAAACCGGTAGTAGTCATGGCGGCGGGTCGAGTGCTCATGCAGGGCGAGCCGGTGGACGTACGGCGTGACCCGCGAGTACTGGAAGCCTACCTCGGGGGCTCGACATGACGGCAGCACTGCATCTCGAAGTGACCGATTTGGTCGCAGGCTACGCGCCCGACGTGCCCATCCTGCGCGGCATGAGCCTGAGCGTACATACAGGCGAGATCGTCACAGTGCTAGGCCCAAACGGTGCCGGCAAGTCTACCCTGATCAAAGCCATCGCTGGTCTGGTGCCTACCAGCTCCGGAGCGATTCGCGTGCGAGGCAATAACATTATGGGGCTGGCAACGCACCGGCTCGTTGCTGCAGGCGTAGCCTATGTGCCGCAGATTGACAATATTTTCACTCGTTTATCGGTGCAAGAGAACTTAGAGATCGGCGGCATGGCGGCACCCAGCGAACTCAGGCATCGCATCGCCGAAATTTACGCGCTGTTCCCAGACCTTGCACGGCTGCGCCAACTCGCAGCAGGTAAACTCTCTGGAGGCCAGCGTCAAATGGTTGCAGTAGCACGCGCACTTATGGCACGGCCACACCTGATCATGCTGGACGAGCCCTCCGCTGGCCTGTCGCCCAAACTTACTGAGATGGTATTCCAGAAATTGCTGGATGTGCGCGCGCTGGGAGTCACCGTGCTCGTGGTGGAGCAAAACGCCAAGGCGGCCCTGGCGATCTCCGACCGCGGTTACGTGCTGGCTGAGGGCCAACAACGGTTCACCGGCACGGCCAGCGATCTGCTCTGCAGCCCCGAAGTCGGCGAGTTGTATTTAGGCACACGAACGAGGCTTGCATCATGATGGTCCAAATGCTCGTGGACGGCGTTGTCGCCGCCTCGTTCATCACGCTAGGCGTCGTGGGCCTGAGCATGGTCTACAACATTCTCAACTTCCCGACTTTCGCCCAGGGTGACCACATCGCCACCGGGGGCTACATTGCACTCGGGCTGGTAGCACTGATGGGCACCGCCGGGTCGATCGCGGGACTAAGCTTCGGCTGGCCGCTAATCCTGGCCCTTGTGTGTGCCGCAGTGCTCAATGGCGTGGTAGCCCTGGCGCTGGACCGCGCGATCTTCAGTCGTTTGCGACGCCAGAACGCCTCTCGAATCAGCCTGATCATGGCCTCTTTCGGCGTGGCACTCATGCTGCGCCACCTGATCATTGTGTTCGCCGGTCACGAGCCACATTACTTTTCATTCGCGATCCAGCCGGCGCTGGATTTCGGCGGCGTGCGTATCACGCGCAACGAACTGGTGGCGGTCGCTGTCACAACGGCGCTGGTGATCGGCCTGCACCTGTTCCTGTCCCGTACTTGGCTCGGCAAGTCAATGCGAGCAGTGTCAGAGAACCCCTCATTGGCCAAAGTCAATGGTATCGATGTAAATCGGGTCATACTATGGACTTGGGTGATCAGCGCCGGCTTGGCCGCCGTAGCCGGCGTGCTGCTGGGAATCGTCGTGCAGATCCACCCGTTTATGGGATTCGAGCTTTTGCTACCCATGTTCGCCGCACTGATCGTCGGCGGAATGACCAGCATCTACGGCGCAGTACTCGGTGCGCTGCTCATCGGTCTGGCAGAAGGGATTACCGTGCAATACCTGGTACCCGAATACCGCCAGGCTGTATCCTTTATTGTGGTCATCCTAGTCCTGATGGTGCGCCCCAATGGCATCCTAGGGGAGAAAGCCTGATGGACTTGCTTTCTTACTTCGTGTTCTTCTCAGTGACCGCCAGCATCTTCGGCATAGCAACGCTGGGACTCAACCTGCAATGGGGCTTCACAGGCATTATGAATGTGGGGATCGTAGGCTTTTTCGGTGTCGGAGCCTATACATCTGCCTACCTTACTGGCCCCAACTATCCCGAAGCCTTTGGCGGCTTTGGACTGCACCCGCTCATCGGCTACCTGGGGGCAATGCTGACCTCGGGATTAGTTGCGGCTATAGTTGGAATTCCTACAATCCGGCTCAAACACGACTTCCTGGCGATCGGCACATTCGGCATCGCCATCTGCATCCAGCTCGTCGCCATGAATTGGAAGTCCGCGACCCGCGGATTCGACGGCCTGCATAGCCTGCCCAAACCCTTCACCGCGCTGGCTGGTACGCCTTTCCTTGCCAATCTGTACTACCTGATCATGGTATTGGTGTTCATCGCACTAATCACCTTCGCACTCGAGCGAATGGTTCGCTCGCCTTGGGGGCGCATGCTGCGCGCAATCCGTGAGGACGAGGATGCGGCAGCCGCACTTGGCAAGAATGCTTTCGCCTTCCGGCTGCAGACCTTTGTATTTGGCTCGATGCTGATGGGGCTGGCAGGCGCGCTTTACGCCAATTTCATGGGGTTCATCAGCCCGCAAGACCTGCTACCCATCTTCACATTCCAGGTTTTTGTGATGTTAGTGGTAGGTGGCAGTGGCAACAACTACGGAGCGCTGCTCGGCGCGGTCATCATTTGGGCGTTATGGACCGTTACCGAGTCGGTTCTTGGTGCAATCTTACCGACGGAGTTGCGCCAGCAGGTGTCGGCGATCCGGGTGGTGATGGTTGGCGCCATACTGGTCGGAATGTTGCTCTTCCGTCCACAAGGTTTACTGCCAGAGCGGCGCAACTCGTCGCCCGAAGCCCGTATCAAGAACTGATCGTCCATACTCATCGACTACACACTTTGCTGGGAGCTGGTTCTATGCCCATCGGCGAATTCGAGCTTTACGACCTGCGGGTTGAAGTCGTCGCCCCGCCCGACTCGCGCGTCATGTGCAATGCGAAAATCGGGGACTGGTTTGAAGTGCGTGGCGAAATGCTGCATTTCCCTCCAGGCCAAGGGTTTTCTATGTATTCCCGGGCGGCGATTATTCCACTGCTGCCGGCCAAGCAACGCCTGACAGCACCTGAGGACTGGATGAGCACTGACGCAGAAGTAGCTTGCCCAGACCCAAATTGTCCGACGCGCTTTCGCATCACACGGTTGGGTAAGCGGGTGTTTCGCCATGGTGACACCGCTGCCGTCCCAATGCCGAGGTCGTGAGATGTTGCAGCCTTAACGAAAAATTCTGGGGAAACCAGAGCCATATCGCATCAATGCTTTGGGCAGATTGCCTTAAAAGTGTCGCTATGATCCTTTCAAGGCAGACCACCTCCCCCACCGGATCAGTTGGGGCCCAAACACCTTTGCCAGCCATGCCATGCCGGCACTGCAATCGAGTTTCGAACCGGTGCAGCAGATCGCTGAGGTCTACAGCTGGGACCCTGTGTAACCGCGCGCCAAAATGCTAGCGCCAAAAGCCTCAGTGCGCCCTTCAGGGGGCTACTTCCTTCATGCCAGTCACAAAGTACTCGGTTTCGCCAAAGCAGCTGGTAGGCAGGCCTTTGTGCTGCTCGTAGTTGAGCGTCACCCGCTTGCCCATAGCCGCATTCAGTTGCGCCACAACCGCATCGTCACGGACGGTAAACAAGAATTTCTCGGGCGTGGCGCCGGGCAGAGACACCAGAGACTGCTCGCCCTCCCAAGTTTTGCAAATCCAGCCCTTAGACGACAGTTTCTGCAAATAGCCCGCGCGCTCGCCCGTGGAATAGCTCCAGCTCAGAGCGATGGCCACATAGGCTGC
>CAXNFT010000187.1:0-5010 GCA_964201255.1 Rhodoferax sp. | reverse complement strand
AAATACAAGAATCTTTTCAGCATCGGCACCTGAAAACTGCAGGTTTTGCAATTGGCGCGAGGGTGAGTGCGATGCACCGCCTTCTTCACCGATACCGCCAAGGAGACAGGGGGTAGACGCCGAGTTGCGGCAGCAGTGCCAGCAGCTTTACTTTGAGCCCTGGTCCGGCACCGGCGCTGTGCACCGGGCCTTTCAGGCCCAGACGGAGTGCGATTTTCTTGAACTCCTTGCCGTGCTTATTCTTGCATTCATCCACGGCGTGGACCAACTGATGCGCCAGCGTGCACAGCACCTCGTAGGCATCGCTGAGTGTGGGCGAGATGAAGATCTTAATGACCGGCACCGCGCTGCTGCCGGTGCTCCAGCACTGGCCGATGTGCCCCAAGCGGTTGCCCGTACTGGCAAAGCCGACCGAAACCTCACAAGGCGGTATGTTGTGATTTTTGACCAGGAACAGGGGTCGCGCGGCCTCGACGGCTGCGAGCAACCAGGGTTCACGTAGGGTAAGGATACGCATAGGTTCTGTCGTTGACGCCGACGGCGGCGCGGCATCTGCGGCCGCCAATGCATGGGTGTGAGGCAGTATTAGTCATAGGCCCTGAGATTGACGCCACCAAAGCTCACCACGTGAGCCTTTGGCGGTGCAGGCTACAAATGCATTGAGCATCTTCACCAACGGTTAAGGCCTGGCAGGAGTTGGCCTGCCTCGCAAAGGCAGCCACACCTTCAAAGCCCCCTTCTCCCGCGCCAGCTGCGCGGACGGCCAAAGGGTGGCTCTGCGCTGCCGGCCAATTTCAAAACCCACTACGGACGGGACGCATGCATGATTCTTTTAATACTGACAAGTTGACAGATTTTGGCTTTCCTGCCGCATCGTCTGAACCCGAGAAATCGCCGCGCGGAAGCCCACTCAACTTCTGCAATACCTGTTATCCGTGGCGAAGAGCATCCTCAAACACGTCGAAGAAGTCAACGGCAAAAGCATCCAGTTCATTCGGGACGACAATCTTGCGGTACTGTACACGCTCCAAATTCTAGACGTATCAGACCACAAGGAAATCCAACGTATTGCTTACCAGTCCTCTAGATAACTTTCAAGGAATAATTATGTTGTGGGAATATGACTCTTTCGCCTCAAAAATCGATGATCCATCTGAACTTCTATCTTTCCTTAATTTCGCCGGAAAACATAGATGGGAACTTATAAATGTCGTTGTTGTTGATCAAATGATTTGGGCCTACGTAAAGAGACCTTTAGTATCTTGAAAATAACTCGTAATGAAAATTCCAGCAGGCAGTTGTTTGATGAATTCAGTGTCGAATCGGCTTGTAGCCCCTGTGGAATATAGGCAAGAAGCTATAAATATAATAGCAAAAGTAAAGTTAAAGAAGGGAAGATGGTATGAGCGACAGTGCGCGCCTTTACGCCTTTACGCCTTTACGCCTTTAAGGCACTTGTTGAAGCCAAACGACTGGTCACCCGAATCGACATGATGGAGGCGGCCGAAGTATCCCTTGCCACATTCAGCCGTGACATCGCCAAACTGCGTTGCTAAATGGGCTTGCCCATCGTCTTCGACAAGGACCGTGGCGGCTATTACTTGGTCCGCAACAACCTGGGGACGGAGATGCCGGGGCTGTGGTTCAGCCCCGAAGATCTGGTGTCGCTTCTGACCATTCAGCGCTTGATCGAGCAACTTGAGCCGGGCTTGGTGGGCTGTCGGCGGCTGTTTTTGCATTAAGCGAGAATTTTGTGGTCTTTTAAAGGCTACTTGCTCAAATTAGTCCTGAGGTCTCCCACGGGTACCCACCCTCGTGGAAATGCCCCCACCGCGCCACCTCCACCAGATCGTCCACAGCAAAAGAGGTGCCGCTGCGCAGCAGGCTCAAGTCAACATGGCTGGCGAGCTTGCCGATGTCAATTGGCCGTCCCTCATCGCCCGTGGCCTGGAGCAGGCGTGCGCTGCGATCCCCCGGAAACCAGCCCAGAACCACCTGCGCCTGCCGGGCCAGCCCGAGTTGCACCGCCAGCTTGGCCAGTCGCCGGGCATGCAGGCCCCCGGCACGGTCTGCCTTGAAGAAGTCCTTGCCCGACCAGGCGCCGCCACCAATCGGCACGCGCGGCCCATAGGCGTCAACCACCAGCTTCTTGCCTGACAAGCCATTGTCGCCTTCCGGGCCGCCCACCTCAAAAGCACCGGCACCGTTAACCGTCAGTTGCAAGGGCAGTTCACTCGACAGCCCGGGCAACTGCTGTGCGGCCTGCGTCAGCACCTCCTGCAAGGCCACGCGTACCGCCCGGTGCAAGGCCAACTCATCACAGGCGGTCTGTTGCTGCAGCGAACAGCTCAATGCCTGAAGTTGCCAGGTTCGACTGCTTCCATCGCCGCTGCCCACTCCCTCTTCCAAGACGATCAGCACCTTGCCGTCCGGCCCCAGCCCCAGGCTGGGCTGTTGCGTCCGTAGTGCGTGCAAACGCCTGGCCAAGCGCGCCACCAGCCACTGTTCTGGCGGCAGGTGGTTGGTGGCTTCCAGGTCGTTGGCATAACCGATACAGATGGCCTGGTCATCAGAAAGCTCCCGAAACTGCCCCTCCCCAGGCTCGAGCGGCCCCAGGCACAGGTTGGAGACCACCGCGAGTTGCGCCGGGGCTGGGAACCAGTCCTCCCCGTAGCCAGCGCTGCGGTAGACCTCGCGCACCAAAGCCTGGACGTCGATCTGTTCCGCGCCCTCACAGCCGATGCGCCCGGTCAGGTAGACATGGTCCCGGTGCACCGCCACCTCCACGCCCACAAGCGCACGAGGTTCCATACGCATGGCGGCCTGCACCAAGGTATCGGCAATGGCGTCACACAGCTTGTCAGGGTGCCCCGGAAAAATGAATTCGGCGGGGTAAAGGTGAGAGTGTGAGTTGTTGATTGGGTAGGTGTGCTTGTTCATACGAAGGCTCCTTCTGTAATTGAGGTTGTGAGGGAAGTTGTGCTGGCGTGACGACCAAGGCTGCTCAGCTTGGTGGTGTGGCGCGCAAACGGCTCCAGATCGGTGGGGTTGGCGTTGTCGCCCATCAAGGCCACGCCCAGGCGGCAGCGGGACAGGGTTTGCCGGTGTTCGCCGCGGGGCTGGCCGACCCAGCCGTCGGTGATCATCACGGCCCGGCGCACCCCCTGCCTTTGCATGTGTTCGGCCACGCAGCCGATGTCTGTGCCGCCAGTGCTGCTGCATCGCCCGGCGCGCAAATCGGCCAGCGTCACATCCACCACCTTGCTAGAAAACAAATGCACCTGCGGGTGCACCAGCGCCTGGCAGTCCAGCACGGCCCCATACAACGCCCCCAGCACACTGTTCATGCTGCCCGAGACGTCCAGGTAAACATGCACCTGTTCGCCCGATCGCACCCGGCGCCGCCAGGGCACAACACCTGGGTGCAGCAGCGGCGTGTGCCCCAGCGCCTGAAGCACCAGCGAGCGGCGTGACAGGCTGGGCAGCGGTGTCATCGTCTCCACCGGCGCGGCTTGCTGGCAGTTGAGCCGGCCCGGTCCCTGAACGCCAGCCACCTTGCGGATCAGCCGCTGAAGCAGCACCCGGTTGGTGGTCACAGGTCGGGGGTCCACCGCCCGATGGGTCAGCACCTCGGCCAGTGAGCGTCCGCGAATCGGGTCGGGCGGTTGCGGCCACTGCTCAACGAGTTCTCGCACGATGTCAAACAGCAGCGGCGACTGGCTTTGCAAGGAACCCTCTGCTTCCCCTGCCTGGCCGGACTGCGCGTCATGCCCGCCGAGCAGCGGGACGCCCGACAGGGCCTGCGGGCCCAGCACCACCAACAACTGGGGCAGCAGCTCGTAGACCTCGTGGTAGCTCGCGCCGGTCTCGCTGTAGAGCGCCTCGTGCACCTCCAGCACCCGCGCACGCAGGGTCGGGTCCAGCGCAGCCAAGGCACGCGGGACGCCCTTGCGCTCGGGGCGCAGCTTCGGCCAGCCCGGTGGCGGGCGCAGCAGGCACTCCGGAAACCGGTCAGCGCGGTAGTAGTCGGTGAAGAAGGCCGTGTACTCTGGCGCCGGGAACATCCGGCACAGGATGCCGTTGATAACCGCATCAAACACAAAGTTCTGGGCGGTGGTGACGCGGGGGAACAGCGTGGTGTGGCCAAGCAGCACATGGTGGAGCTCGTGCATCACCAGCATCAGCAGCTTCTCGGGGCTCTGGGCATGGGCATCGACAAAGGCCGGGTTGACCAGCATGCGGGGCTGCAACCGGCATTCAACGGCGGCGGTGGGCACACTGTTGGTCTCCACGATGTCGAGCAGCCGCAGCAGGCCGGACAGCGCGTAGGAGCCACTGGGGAATGCGTCCAGGATACGTTCGGCCAAGGGTTGCGCCCGGTCCGATGGGTTGGCGTGGGCAGTCTGGTCAGTGTGGTGGGTGAGATGGGTGGTCATGGAGCTTCCTCTAAGGATGGGTATGGCGGCAGTTGGGACACAAAGGCCGTTGGCACCAGCAGGGAGACGCTGGCCTGGCGCACGGCGACCACCAGTGAAGGGGTCTTGCTGCGCAGCCAGACCGTACCGGTGCACTTGGCCAACACAGCCAGAGCGGCCAGCGGGTCGGGCCACAGCACCGGGTGGGTGGGCAGCGAGGCAATCACTGCACAGCCATCGGGCAGCGTCAGGTCTTGCGCCCGTTGGTTGATCAGCGCTGCAAGCTGCTGCGCCAGGCCTTCAGGTCCGGTCTCCCGCGCTGTGGTGCGCCGCTTCGCTGGCCCCACGCCAGGCTGTGCCTGTTGGAGCCGGGCTAACAGCGCAGCAGGCTCCAGACCGATCCAGTCGGGCGGCAAGGTAAAGCGCACGGCTGCGCCGAATCCGCCCTCTTGCAAGATGTTGTTCTGTGTTCCAGCGGGTCTGGCCAGGCTCGACAAACCCTGGTAGCGGACCACGCTCTTGGGCGGCGCACTCATGTTGTGCAGCAGCTGGGCCGACTCCCTCATGCCGGCCTCAGCTGTTGGTCGGCCCGGGC
>CAXNFT010000186.1:0-5054 GCA_964201255.1 Rhodoferax sp. | reverse complement strand
TTGAGCGGGCGGCGCTGATCAAGAAGAAATTCAAGGCCTATGAACGGCATCAGCCGCTGGCCGACCGCACGCTGGCCATGATCTTCGAGAAGGCGTCTACCCGAACTCGCGTCAGCTTTGAGGCCGGCATGTACCAGTTGGGCGGAAGCGTGGTGCATTTGACCACCAGCGACAGCCAGTTGGGCCGGGCCGAGCCGATAGAGGACAGTGCCCGCGTCATCAGCCGCATGGTTGACCTGGTGATGATCCGCACCTACGAGCACACCAAAATTGAGCGCTTTGCCAGTCACTCGCGGGTGCCGGTGATCAACGGCCTGACCAACGAGTTTCACCCCTGCCAGATCCTCGCCGACATCTTCACCTTCATCGAACACCGGGGCTCTATCCAAGGCAAGACGGTGGCCTGGGTGGGAGACGGCAACAACATGGCCAACACTTGGTTGCAGGCCAGCGAGGTTCTGGGCTTCAAGGTGCACGTCAGCACGCCGGGCGGCTACGAGGTAGACCAGTCGGTGGCGGGCTTGCGATCGGCCGAGAGCTACAAGGTCTTCAGCGACCCGCTGCAGGCCTGCGCTGGCGCTGACCTGGTCACCACCGATGTTTGGACCAGCATGGGTTACGAGGCCGAGAACGAGGCCCGCAAGCTGGCCTTTGCCCGCTGGTGCGTTGACGACGAGATGATGCGTGCCGCCCGACCTGGGGCCCTGTTCATGCATTGCCTGCCGGCGCACCGCGGTGAGGAGGTGCAAGCCGAGGTGATCGACGGGCCGCAGAGCGTGGTGTGGGACGAGGCCGAAAACCGTCTGCACGTGCAAAAGGCCCTGATGGAGTTTTTGCTCCTGGGCCGCTTGTAGTATTTTCTCAAACCGTTGGAAATTACCGACACCATGACGGGTCGCTGCGGTTCAGAATCCGGCGAACCATGCTCCGCATCTACGACATTTCACCACCCGTGGGCCCGGCCAGCCCCGTGTTTCCGGGCGACACCGCCTACCAGCAACTCTGGACTGCCACCTTGGCGCCGGGTTGCCCGGTCAATGTCAGCGCGCTGACACTGTCGCCCCACATCGGGGCCCATGCCGACGCGCCGCTGCACTACGACCCCAGCGGTGCGGCCGTGGGCGCGCTTGACCTTTTGCCCTACCTGGGGCACTGCCGGGTGATCCACGCCATAGCGCCCGGCCCGCTGATCGAATGGCACCACTTGACCCACGCGCTCAGCGATTTTCCGCCGCGGCTGCTGGTGCGTACCTACCAGCGCATGCCGGTCGACCAGTGGGACCCGAATTTGAGCGCCTTTGCACCGGAGACCCTGGAGCGCTTGGCCGATCTGGGTGTGCTTCTGGTGGGCATTGACAGCGCCAGCATAGACCCAGCCGACAGCAAAACCCTGCCCAGCCACCAGGTGATCCGCCAGCGCGGCCTGCGTGTGCTGGAGAACCTGGTGCTTGATGACATCCCCGAGGGCGATTACGAGCTGATCGCCCTCCCCCTCAAACTCATGCTCGCCGACGCGTCGCCGGTGCGGGCCATTCTGCGAGACCTCCCATGACCACCCTTGAACACTGTCAACAGCTCGACCAACAGGACCCTCTGCGCAGCCTGCGCGAGCAGTTTGAGCTACCCCCCGGCCTGATCTACCTGGACGGCAACTCGCTCGGCGTGCTGCCGCGCGCTACCCCGGCGCGGGTGGCGCAGGTGGTCAGCGAGGAATGGGGCCAGGGCCTGATCCGCTCCTGGAACACCGCCGGCTGGTTCGACATGCCGCAGCGCCTGGGCGACCGCATCGCCGGCCTGATTGGCGCCGGACCGGCCGAGGTGGTGGCCACCGACAGCACCTCAATCAACCTGTACAAAGTGCTGAGCGCTGCACTTTTGATAGCTAGAAACGACCACCCGACAAGGCTTAGAGTCATATCTGAGCGAAATAATTTTCCAACCGACCTGTACATTGCCGAAGGCCTGTGCAAAGAGCATGGCGGCACGCTGACCCTGCTGGAGGCCGACGAACTGCCGGCCGCCCTGGACCCCAAATCAGCGCACGACGTGGCGGTGCTGCTGCTGACCCATGTGAACTACCGCACCGGCGCCATGCACGACATGGCCGCCCTGACTGCGGCGGCGCACCGGGCCGGCGTTCTCACCGTCTGGGACCTTGCGCACAGCGCAGGTGCCCTGCCGGTGGACCTGAAAGCGGCTGGAGCAGACTTTGCAGTGGGCTGCGGCTACAAGTACCTCAACGGCGGGCCTGGCGCTCCGGCTTTTGTCTGGGTGCACCCGCAACACGCCGAGCGTTTTTGGCAACCCCTGGCCGGCTGGTGGGGCCACGCGGCGCCGTTCGCCTTCACGCCCGACTACAAGCCCGCCCCCGGCATCGGCCGTTACCTCTGCGGCACCCAGCCGATCCTGAGCCTGGCGGCGCTGGCCTGCGGCCTGGACACCTTCAGTGCTGCGGAACCCTTGGGCGGCATGGCGGCACTGCGCCAGAAATCGCTGGCCTTGTCAGACCTGTTCATCGACCTGGTGGCGCAGCGCTGTTCCGGGCAGGGTTTGACGCTGGTGACACCGCTCGAACACGCGCATCGCGGCTCTCAGGTCTGCCTGGCGCGGGCCGATGGGGCTTATGCCATCATGCAGGCGCTGATAGCGCGCGGCGTGATTGGCGACTTTCGGGCGGGTGACGGTGGCCGCCACCCAGACATCCTGCGCTTTGGCCTGACGCCTCTCTACACCAGTTTTGCCGACGTCTGGCACGCGGTGGAGCACCTGCGACAGGTGCTGGCCAGCGGCGAGTGGGAGCGTCCGGAATTCAATCGACAACAGGCCGTGACCTGACATGAACGCGCCGCAGAGCCCCACTTCGAGCACGCCAGAACAAATTGTGGGGGCCGAGCGGGCTCAGCTCGACTTCAGCCGCGCCATGAGCTACGGCGACTACCTGCACCTGGACCAGATTCTGGGCGCCCAGCATCCCCGGTCGCCCGACCACAACGAGATGCTGTTCATCATCCAGCACCAGACCAGCGAGCTGTGGATGAAGCTGATGCTGCACGAGTTACGAGGCGCGATGGCCTGTGTGGCCGGCGACGACCTGGGCAGCGCATTCAAGATGCTGGCGCGGGTGAGCAAGATCATGGAGCAACTGGTGCACGCCTGGGACGTGCTGGCCACCATGACGCCGCCCGAGTACAGCGCCATACGGCCCTATCTGGCCAGCTCCAGCGGCTTTCAAAGCGCGCAGTACCGCTGCATCGAGTTTGCGCTGGGCAACAAGAACGCCGCCATGCTCAAACCGCACGCCCACCGACTCGATCTGCTGGCCCAGGTGCAGGCCGCCTACGAGGCGCCCTCGCTCTACGACCAGGCCTTGCGGCTGCTGGCGCGACGGGGCCTGACCCTGCCCGCCAGCCACACTGAGCGGGACTGGACCCAGCCCTACGCCGCCAGCCCCGAGGTGGAAGCCGCCTGGCTGGTGGTCTACCGCAGCCCGCGCGACCACTGGGACTTGTACCAGTTGGGTGAGGAACTGACAGACCTTGAAGACGCCTTCCGCCTCTGGCGCTTTCGCCACGTGACCACCGTGGAGCGGGTGATCGGCTTCAAGCGCGGGACCGGCGGCACCGGCGGCGTGAGCTACCTGCGCAAGATGCTCGACGTGGTGTTGTTCCCGGAAATCTGGACACTGCGGACCAGTCTGTAAGTCCCAGTTACTGCTCGCCCCGTCATCCTCGCGAAGGCGGGGACCCACACGTACACCGTCGTCCTCGCGAAGGCGGGGACCCATGTCTTCTAGTGCCCCATTTCAACCCGCCAGCCCGGCAACGTAAAATACAGGGGATTGAACGCTCAGCCGCCGAGGCGCAGCGCTGGCTTATTCCCCGGCCGCGCTGTAAGCCCATCACAAAGGACACCGCGTGCCCACTTTGCGAGCAAGTTTTTCGGTTGACACTGACCGCCTGAAAAGTTTTGGCATCCTGGACCAGCGCTCTGTCCATGCCCAGGACATCTTCAAGTCCGGAAAACTGACCAGCGACGAGCGCCTCTACCTGAGTTTGTGCGGCTCTACCCAGCTCAGTTCCGTCACCTTTGGGCCCAAGCACAGAATCATTGCAACCGGTCAAACCTATCAGCAGGCTTATCTTATTGTGAGCGGCACCCTGATCGGCACCCAGGGCGACGACATTTACCGCTTTGGGCCCGGCTCGGTGCTGGGGCTGGCCGAAGGCGTCATCAACCAGCCCAGCAAGTACAGCGTGATTACCGCAACCGCAGTTCAGGCGCGCTTGCTCCCGCTGCACCGTATCGACGCCATCGTGGCGAAGTTGCCACTGGAGGTGAGTTCCATCATGCAGACGGTTATCAAACGCATCTTGGCACAGCCTAAGGACGCGAGGATACCCCCGTGAGTAACTTTGCGAACCAAAGCTTTCAGGATGGCGAACTGATTTTCAGCGCAGGTGATGTTGCCTCCCATTTGTATTTCATCCGGTCCGGTTCAGTGGAAATGGTCAACGCGCAAGGCGTGGTGTTTGCCGAGGCGGCCCAAGGCCAGACTTTTGGTGAGGCCGCGATTTTGCAGGGCGGCATCCGCAGCGCATCAGTACGGGCCAAGGGAGCCGTCACCTGCACCCTGATGGGCACGCAAGAAGCCTGCGAACTTTTGGAAACCTATTCCCCGTTGCTGGTGACGATCGTTGAAGCACTGCTGTTGCAACAAAGCATGCAAAACACCATGCGCTATGGCTAGGGGAGTTTGAGGGCGGCAGTGCCCCGTCATCCTCGCGCAGGTCAGCATTTCGTTGGATCAGGCCGGCGCGGCATTCGGCTCCGCGGCTGTCCTCCGCCCGGTGGGCTCTTCCTTGATGTCGCGGCGAGGGCAAACATCCTGGATCCCCGATCGTGGCTGGGGATGACAAGCATCGTCACGTCAACCGACGTCAGGGCCCACCATAAAGCCAGGGCAGATCGAGCAGGCGCTCGCCCAGTGCCCGCATGGCCAGATCTCGGCCCCAGCGCACAGGGCCAGTGGCGTGAAAAATCCAGGCGTTGCGCAG
>CAXNFT010000185.1:0-5064 GCA_964201255.1 Rhodoferax sp. | reverse complement strand
GGCGCGCTAGCGGTGCTGGTGGACGTGGACGACGCTCAAGGCCAGGCCCTGGCCGCAGAGCTGGGTGCCACTTTCATCCACTGCGACGTGGGCGACAAGGCCCAAGTGGACGCCATGGTGGCGCGCTGCATGGCTGATTTTGGCCGCATCGATGTGCTGGTCAACAACGCCGGTATTTTCAAGGCCTGTGATTTTCTGGACATCACCGAAGCCGACTTTGAGGCCGTGCTGCGCGTCAACCTCAAAGGCTCTTTTTTAGTGGGGCAAGCTGTGGCGCGCCAGATGGCCCAGACCGGCGGCGGCGCCATCATCAATATGAGTTCGGTCAATGGCGTGCTGGCGATCCCCTCGATTGCCAGCTACAACGTCAGCAAGGGCGGCGTCAACCAGCTCACCCGCGTGATGGCACTGGCCCTGGCTGACCACGGCATCCGCGTCAATGCAGTGGCACCCGGCACCATTGCCACCGAGCTGGCCGCCAAAGCCGTGCTGACCAGCGAGGACGCCCGCGCCCGCATCCTGAGCCGCACCCCGATGAGGCGGCTGGGTGAGCCCTCAGAAGTGGCTGACGTGGTGGCCTGGCTGGCCAGCGATGCCGCCAGCTACGTCACCGGCGAGATCGTCACCGTGGACGGCGGACGCATGACGCTGAACTACACGATGCCGGTGCAGGGCTGAGCGCTGGAAGATCACTGTATCGCCGGAAACCGATCAATCCGTGCGCATGATCATCGTCGCAGACGGCGGTGGGCGCAAGTGAACAACATGCAACGCGCCATCTTGCTGGGCACCTTGCCCCCGCCCCCGGATGGCATGGACCTCAACGATCCCAACGATGTTTTTCTGCTTTCCATGGCATTGGCCGGCGAGGCAGATTACCTGGTGACCGGCGATCGCCGTGCCGGCCTGCTGCAGCGCGGAAGCGCTGGCCGCACCCGCATCGTCACCCCGGCCACCTTTTGCACCAAAGCTCTTTGAGCGCCTGCAGAGCAATCCGCCCATAAGCTTTTGCATCAGTTGCGGCTCTGTTTTAGCCTGCAGCGCTGAATTTCAGGTAAAGTTGCACTATTCTGACCTGTCTGGTCTGATTTTTGCAAAAAGGAGGTGTGTCATGCAAACTTGGCAAATGCAGGCCGCAAAGGCGAGGTTTTCTGAACTGGTGAAGCATGCGGCGGACAACGGCCCACAGGAGATTACGCTGCACGGCCGCTCGGTGGCGGTGGTGGTGTCACGCGAGCTGTTTGACCGCCTGAGTGGCAACCCCGATTCACTGGTGGACTTCATGCAGCAGTCGCCCCTGTACGGGCAAGACGATCTGCAATTTGAGCGTGACACCAGCCTGCCGCGCGAGGTGACTTTTTGAGCTACCTGGTGGACACCAACGTGCTGTCTGAACTGAGGCGCAAGCAGCCACAGCCCGAAGTGGTGGCGTGGTTTACCCAAAGGCCGCGACAGACGCTGTACCTCAGCGTGCTGACGCTGGGGGAAATCCGCAAAGGCATTGAAAGGCTGGAGGCGGCACGACAGCAGCCCCTGCTGGATTGGCTGGAAGTGGAACTGCCCAACTACTTTTTGGGCCGCCTGCTGGCGGTTGACGCCCATACTGCCGACCGCTGGGGCCGCCTACTGGCCAGCGCGGGGCGCCCCTTGCCTGCGGTGGGCAGCCTGCTGGCTGCCACAGCGCTGCAAAACGACTTGACGCTGGTGACACGCAACACTGCAGACTTTGCGGGCACCGGGGTGCGGCTGATCAACCCCTGGAACGGATAGCCGTTGGCTAAGCTCAGTTAGGCCGCGCCTCAAACAAGTACCACTCATTGGCCAAAAAATACTCCCAGCAGCACGATGGCAACCACCAGCCTTACCACCCAGCCCAGGCCGCCGCCCTTGCCGGTGCCGCAGCTGCTGGGGTTGTCCAGCCGCTCGCGGTACGACAGGCCGGTGCCCGGAATGCTGACGGTGCCAGTGGCTTTGCCGTCCTTGAGGTTGACCGACGCGCCGGGGCCACCCACCGTCCAGGAGGTGCCGCTCTTGCTCAGGTTCAGGGTGAGCCCTTTGAAGATGCGGATGCGCTTTTGGAAACGGAAACCCATGGTGTGTCCTCCTTGGGCCGGAGAGGTGGCCGGCGGTGTGTGCCTCATTATGAGTCGCGCCGTCGTCCCCGGCCACCTCTCTACCCTCACAGGCCAGCGTGCTAGAGTTACACCCATGCGAATCCTCCACACCATGCTCCGCGTCGGCAACCTGCAACGCGCCATTGATTTTTACATCCAGATTCTCGGCATGACGCTGCTGCGCAAATCTGAGAATCCAGAGTACAAGTACACCCTGGCGTTTCTGGGCTATGCCAGCAACCCCGAGCAGGCTGAGATTGAGCTCACCTACAACTGGGGCGTTGAGCAGTACGAGATGGGCACCGCCTATGGCCACATTGCGCTGGGCATGACAGATGTTTACTCCGCCTGCGAACGCATCAAGGCGGCGGGCGGCAAGGTCACGCGTGAGGCCGGCCCAGTCAAGGGTGGCAGCACCATCATCGCCTTCGTCACAGACCCCGACGGCTACAAGATAGAGCTGATCCAGCGCTGAGCATGACCGCTGGCAAGCAGGTCGATGGGCGGGGTTTGCTGCTGGTCTTCGGGTCAGCGGTGGCCTGGAGCTTTGGCGGCCCCATTGCGCGCTTTTTGTCGGTGGCGGACTCCTGGACTGTCGTGTTCTGGCGGTCGCTGGCGGCGGCTACTTTTCTGTTGGCGGTGATGCTGTGGCGCGAGGGCTGGCCTGGCACCCGCAAGCTGTTTCTGGCCATGGGCCTGCCGGGTCTGTGCGTGGGCCTGTGTTTTGCCATCGCCTCCAGCACCTTCGTGATGGCCATGCAATACACCACCATCGCCAACATTCTGCTGATGCAAGCTGGCGTACCGCTGATCGCGGCGCTGGTGTCTTTTTTGGTATTTCGGGAACGGGTTGATGGCGCCACCTGGGTGGCCATTGCGGTGGCGATTCTGGGTGTAGCCATCATGGTGTCGGAATCTCTCACCGGTAAGGTCTCACCCATGGGGGACGGCTTGTCGCTGCTGGTGGCGTTAGCCTTTGCAGGTGCTACCGTCATCACCCGGCGGCATGCGCAGGTGGGCATGATGCCGGCGGTGTGCACCGGCACCATCATCGCGGCCTTGGCCGCAGGCAGCCTGATGGGCAGCGCGGTGGTCAGCCCGGGCAATGCAGCATTGCTGTTTGTGTTTGGCGCGCTCAACCTGGGGCTGGGCATGGCCTTGTTTGTGCGCGGCGTGCGATTGGTGCCCGCCGCACTGGCCGCGTTAATTGGCGTGGCTGAGCCGGTGCTGGGGCCGCTATGGGTATGGCTGGTGCACGGTGAGGTGCCCAACGCGCGCACGCTGCTAGGCGGCGCCGTGGTGTTTCTGGCGTTGCTGGGGCACCTGGGCTGGCAGTTTCGCCAGCAAAGGCAAAGCCCAGCGATGCCCATGCCTGATTAAGGCCCGCCACCGCAAGCCGCCTCACAGCTGACCGGCTCGGCACATAGTCCTATTCAAAGGGTCCTGAACAAATAGTCCTATTATTGGTCCATGCCGCCATATTGAAGCGGTGTTGGAGACCATAACAATGAGTGAGACTGAGACCAAGCGTGGCCGCCGCACGGGCGGGCGCGAACGCCGCGACCCCAATGCAAAGCCCACCGGGCCCGCCTACATCAAGCGGGTGATCCCGCCCTACGACATCATGGGCGAAGAAAGCCTTCTCAAGATCGAGGCCACGGCAGACCGCATTCTGGCCGAGGTGGGGCTGGACATACGCGACGACGACGAGGCGCTGGCGCTGTTCAAAAAGTCGGGCGCCAAGGTGGATGGCATGCGGGTGCGCTTTGAGCCCGGCCACCTGCAAGAGGTGCTCAAGACCGCGCCGCAAGTATTTACCCAGCACGCCCGCAACCCGGCCCGCTCGGTGCAGATCGGCGGTAACAGCGTGGTGTTTTCGCCGGCCTACGGCTCACCCTTTGTGATGGACCTGGACCGGGGCCGGCGCTACGGCACGCTGGAAGACTTTCAAAACTTCATCAAGCTGGCCTACAACTGCCCCTGGCTGCACCACAGCGGCGGCACGGTGTGCGAGCCGACCGACGTACCGGTCAACAAGCGGCACCTGGACATGGTCTACGCCCACATGCGCTATTCGGACAAGGCCTACATGGGCTCCATTACTTCCGAGCAGCGCGCTGAGGATTCGATTGAGATGAGCCGCCTGCTGTTTGGGGCCGACTTTGTGGACCAGCACTGTGTGATTTTGGGCAACGTCAACGTCAACTCGCCGCTGCTGTGGGACGGCACCATGACCAAGTCTGCCCGTGCCTATGCCCGGGCCAACCAGGCGGCGGTGATCGTGCCCTTTATTTTGGGTGGGGCCATGGGGCCGGTCACCAACGCCGGTGCCATTGCCCAGGCCCACGCCGAAACCCTGGTGGGCTGCGCCATGACGCAACTGGAGCGCCCCGGTGCGCCGGTGATTTACGGCAACTTTCTCTCCAGCATGTCGTTGCGCTCGGGCTCGCCTACCTTTGGTACGCCAGAGCCGGCCATCGGCTCCATGGTGGTGGGGCAGCTGGCGCGGCGGCTGAAGCTGCCGCTGCGATGCGCCGGCTCGTTCACCACCTCCAAGCTGCCCGACGGCCAGGCCATGCAGGAGAGCGTGATGTCCATGCTGTCGGCGGTGCACTGCGGCGCCAACTTCATCCTGCACGCGGCCGGCTTTCTGGACGGCTTGCTGTCCATGAGTTACGAGAAGTTCATGATGGACGCCGACTTTTGCGGCGCCCTGCACAGCTACCTGGGCGGCGTGGTGGTGGACGACAACACGCTGGCCATGGGTGCCTTCCAGAGCGTCACGCCCGGCGGGCACTATTTGGGCAGCGACCACACCATGGCCAACTACACCACCGCGTTTTTTGACTCCAACATTGCCGACAACACGCCGTTTGAGGCCTGGAACGAAGCCGGCAAGACTGACGCCGCCACCCGCGCCAACAAGCGTTGGAAGGCCTCATTGGCCGAG
>CAXNFT010000184.1:0-5130 GCA_964201255.1 Rhodoferax sp. | reverse complement strand
CTTGCGCAGCTCTGCCAGCGCCCTTTCTGGCGACAGATCACTTTTGGCCAACTTCAGCCTTTGGCGCATCACGCGGTAAACGATCAACGCCAGGAAGCAAACCAGCGCATGGGCGCGAATCCGCTCGGGCAGGCGGTGGTAGACCGGCGTAGAGGAAGGTAATTGTGTCACCGCAGCATTTGACAAATTCCCCAGTACAGCCCAGGAAACAGTGACACATTTACCCTCGAAGTCCGTGAGGGTAAATGTGTCACTTTGTATTAGCGGCAAGTAAATCTGTCACTTCGCAGCTTAAAAATTTGCTGGCGTGCCTAAGCTGTTGAAATGATGAGAGATTTCTCTGACGCTCCAACGCCACTGGCCATCACCCGCCCTCGCGGAGCCCGGATGATTGAGGCGCGCAGCCCAAAGCTTGGCAGACTGGTTCAACACTTCGATCAAGCCAGCTTTCAGCAGTGGGTACGCCTCGAAGCCGACCCCAGCGTCTTGGCGTTTTGCGAACGCCCCGCCCGCATCGGCCCAGACCCCTCTTCCCCACTCATCAGCTATTGGGTGGCGCGCAAACAGGCACAAGAGTTCGTGATGCTGGTAAGCGGCGACAAACCAGCCGATCTACCCCCTAAGCACAATGGAACGCCGCTGGGCGTTGTCACACCACCAGAATTGGCGGCCGCCTCCACGTGGATCGACAACTGGCAACGCATGCTCCCAGTGATCAATTGCTCCGCCACTTTGGTGAGCCCTGCGTTAAGGAAATCCGTCCTTTCCCTGTGCAAAGCGCCCATCACGCTGTTGGCCATAGAGCGTGAATTGGCCAAGAAACAACCCATGCTGGTTCGCGCCGCCGTTTTTGATCTTCTGCGAACCGGCGCACTGGCTGCTCCTTCGCTGCATACCCAAAGGTTGAGCCTACATATCGCGTTGGAGCCGGTCCCGTGAAGCGACACCGCAACGAGATCACTTCGGCTGACCTGGCCACGTGGCCGGAGTTCAATTCGACTGCATTGGCCCCTAGCGATCGCGCGACATTCACCCAGCGCCGCGCTGCGATTGAACTTTACGCGGGCGGAGAAACGCTCAACAAAATTGAAGATCAAACGCACGTCAATCGCCGCCAGTTATACCGACTGATTGAACGATGCACAGATACCCATGCAGACGGACGTCCATTTGGCTTTCGTGGCCTGGTCCGTTACGCTCGGGTGGCCGGCTATGAACGCGTGCGTCCCTTCAAAGCCGTCAGCGAAAGTGGCTTCGGCGCAGCTGCCGGCGCCTTTGGACTGCTGCTTCAGTCACACCCCGAATTGGCACTTTGGATCAAGGAGCAGATCAAGCTCAAACGCATCACCGTCCATCAGATCAGCACGGATGGAAAGCTACGCACCCGACTGGGCAATCTCAAACACGTCCACTCAGCCTTTATCAGCGAATGTCGCAAACTAAAGATTCGTGCGAACGAGTACCCCTTCAACACCGACCGTACAGCCATTCGCGCTTTATCGGCGGCCTTGCGTGCAGAGAGCCTACTCAACTATGCTCGCGCCTCCCATTTGGCAGGAGCCAGTCACTTGAAAGGACTGCCCACTGCTGCCAGTCCATTTACCCCTCCCGCGGCGACGCAATTTCTCGATGTCGTCGAATTCGACGGCCACCGCCTCGATCTGCGTCTGAAGGTTGTAGTGAAGGACCCCCTGGGCTTTGAGCAGCATTTTGAGATTGAACGCATTTGGCTGCTGGTCATCATCGACGTCTGGAGCCGTGCCGTTCTGGGTTACCACGTTTCGCTTAACCGGGAGTACAGCCGCTATGACGTGATCCGCACCATTGAGGCAGCTTTGGAGCCACATCGGCCGATGGCCTTCACACTGCCCGGTGTCGGCTATGGTGCCTTGGGTGGCTTTCCTTCCGGAAAACTGCCTGAACTTGGCTACGCCACCTGGCAATGGTTCAAGCTGGACAACGCCAAGGCCAACCTCTCCAATGACGTACGCCATGCACTGGGTGAATTCATTGGCTGCATGGTTGATGCCGGACCACCGCACACGCCAGATGACAGGCCCTACATCGAACGCTTCTTTGGGTCCATTGCCGCCAACCTCTCAAGCCGTCTGCCGGGCCACACCGGCTCCCACCCAAAGGATATCCGGCGCGCCTTGTCTGACACCAAAGGCAATGCCAGGCTGCATGTCTCGCTGAGCGAAATCACGGAGTTGCTGGAGGCGGCCATGGCCATCTACAACGCCTCCCCTCACGATGGTCTGAACGGTCGCACACCGCTTGAGGCCGTCGAGCATTGCGTTCGCACACGTGGCACCTTGCTCAATTGGTTGCCCGATTCCAAACGGCGAACGCTGTGCCTGATGCAAACCCCAAAGCGTGCCATTGTGCGGGGCTACCTGCACCAGGGACAGCGTCCCCACATCAACTTCTATGGTGTGCGGTATACCAACGCGACGCTGGCCAGTACAGCCACTTTCCTCGGCCAAGAAGTGCACCTGTACTACAACAGTCAGGATTTGCGTACGGTACGAGCGTTTACGGCCTCAGGAGCAGAGTTGGGCGTGTTGACGGCGCAAGGTGCCTGGGGCGTCATCGCACACGACCTCAAATTGCGCCAGGAAATTGTCAAGCTGCGTGGCCGCAAAAAGCTGGCCAGCGCCATCAGCCAGGAATTCATGCAGCAATTCATTGATGAGAAGTTCGCAAAGGCGAAGGGGACACGCCGAGCGGCAAGTAGCTTGGCGCAAACCCTGCAGACCCTCGCCGGAGCACCGACAAGTTTGAGCGCCACGATGGCTGCAACAGAACAACCCAGGGAGAGTCCTGCGCAAGTCGACCAGCCGCCGCCCCCGACACGCATTGAGCCACAACGCCTGAGCATCGGCACGGGCTACGCCGGAGCAATCTGGCCAATGTAGATCGCAGCTTCAAAGGCGATGCCACCTCGATTCTTACCCGGTCATTTTGGAGGAGTCTGATCATGCCCAGCAAGAAGTTCTCACCCGCCGGCCGTACCCACCCTGCCCTTGGCGGCGCAATACCCAGCAGTGGACGTCCTATTGAGTCAGCGTTGCATCCCATTGAGACCGGGAGCTACCGCATTGCCACCCCGGCCATCCAGTCGTTTTATGAACTCATCTGCCGGTGTCTGCGCTATCGCATCACCGGTGCCCTCACCTACGGCCCACCTCGCATCGGAAAGACCCGGGCTATTGAATACTTGCGCTTGTTGCTGTGCGAAACCCATCCAAAGATCACGACCTACCATGCGCAGGCAGAACATAAGCCGCGCCATGCTGAGGGGCCGTTCTTTGCCAACTTGCTGGAGGCAGTGGGTTATCCGGAGCCCGACAGTGGCAGCAATCCCACCAAACGCATGCGACTGATCAACAAGATCAAGGAGTCGTGCTCCCGCAACGGTAGCGGCATGGTGGTGCTGTTTTGCGACGAAGCTCAGCGCTACGATGAAAATGAATACGAGTGGTTGCGCGATGTACACGACCACCTGGACCGAATCCATATTCGCCTTTTCACCTTCCTGGTAGGGCAGCAAGAATTGCTCTCCGTGAAGACGGCCTTGCAGCAGGCGCGCAAGACTCAAATTGTGGCGCGGCTGATGGTTGAAGAACTGGCATTTCATGGCGTGCGCAACGTGGGCGATGTCGCGACCTGTCTGGCCGGTTATGACCAGACCTGTTTCCCGCGTGGTAGCGACTGGAGCTTTACACGCTTCTACCTTCCCCAGGCGGTGGGCAATGGGTACCACTTGGGTGATGACGCGGCTTTGTTGTGGAACGCATTTTCTGACCTGCACCACAAGCATGGCTTGCCTGGCGAGCTGGAAATTCCAATGGATTCTTTTGCCCGGGCCGTGGAAATTGTTCTCAAGGAAGGTGAGATGCGCGATGCGTCGAACTTTCGACCGGAATCTGCCCTGTGGAACTTGGCTGTCCGCAGCTGTGGGTATATCCAAGCGCGCCAGGCCGTGGGCGGTGAACTGCTGGCGACCACTGATTGAGGGCCAACGGATGGAGCTATCGTTCTATCCCATACTGGCTTTCGAAGAGAGCAAACTCAGCCCCAATCTGGGGTATCTCTTTCGGCGGCAGTGGCTCGATCCTTGTGAATCGGTGGTCTCCATTCTGTGGAAGTTCGCCCGCATGAATCGACTGCCCGGACATATGGTGGTCTCCCATGTGGCCAGGCAAAAGGTCGATCCGTACGAGGGTTTCGCTGCAACTGCGGCTGAGCTCGATGTCCGCATGACAGCGACTTCCCTTGGACTGCCACACAAGGCGATTCGATTGGCGATGGTGCGTCCAGAATTGCGCCGGGGTTGGTGTTCCCATTTACGTTTTTGTCCCCGCTGTATGTCGCGCGGGTATCACAGCGTGGTTCACCAGTTTGAAAGTGTCCCCTACTGCCCGGTGCATGGCTGTCGCATGGAAAACGTGTGCCGAAGCTGTGGAGCCATCGGTGAATACCTCATCAAGGCCAGCGTTCTGGACGCCCCTTTCAAATGCCCCAACTGTCGAAGTAACTACGGCTATATGTGCGCAAGTTTTGTGCATCGCATCCCCTGGCCACCGCGAGACAGAGCTGCGATTGTGCGAGCCTTTATTGGCTGAAAACTCTGAGAACCTCGGGTTTTGAAGGCCTGGGGCGGTGACACATTTACCTGCCGCGGCAAATCTCGGTGACACATTTACCCCCGCAGTTCAGGAAAGCTAGTATCCATGCGGGTTTGCGGGCACTTTGCCAACTTCTCAAATGGGGAGTGACACATTTACCCTCGCAAGAGTGACGGATTTACCTTCTCCTACGGCACTCAGCTACTGCAAGGATCTATTCAATCCGGCAACAAGGCTTCGCAGGCGTTTTCGAGTATGGGCACGTTGCTGGAGCCTGCTGAGGTGGCCGAATGCGCCATCCGCGGAATCGAGAAAGAGGATTTCCTGATCCTTCCGCATCCCGAGGTCAAGGGTTATCTTCAGCGCAAGGCCAAAAACATTGATCAATGGTTATCGGGCATGCGGCGTTTCCTCGCACGGGTGCAGAGTCCGCAAGCAAGTGTAGATACACAACGAAAGCTCGAGAAATGAACGACGCGCCAACCAGCAATCCATCAAT
>CAXNFT010000183.1:0-5158 GCA_964201255.1 Rhodoferax sp. | reverse complement strand
TATGTGATGCACCCGGGCTGGGCCGACACCGACGGTGTCAAGACCGCGCTACCGCGTTTTCGCGAGGTGCTTAAGACCGTGTTGCGAGATGAAAGGTCAGGTACGGACACGGCCATCTGGCTGGCCGCTGTGCGTCCTGGGCAGCGCGAAGAGGAAAGCGTTTGGTTTGATCGCAAGCAGCGTGCCGCGCATGTTTACCCCCACACCCGCACCAGCAAGGACACGCCAAAAACGCTGCTGGCTTGGCTGGAGGCCGAGGCTGCACGATTGGTTTGACACCGGGGCGTCAAAGGGTACCCGGCCCCAATTCAGGTTCGACCATTGCCAAAATCGGCGATCCGTTGCGCAGTATCGGGGTCGGCAAAGCAGGCCATGGCGGCCTCGCGTTCCAGCTCCAGTGCCCCGGCCAGTTGGGTCTGCAGCTGGCAGGTCAGGAGCCGCTTCAGACGGCTGGTGGCCCCCGCCGAGCGGCTGGCCACTTGCGCTGCCAGCGTCAGCGCAGTGGGCAGCATGTCGGGCAAGGGCACCACGCGGTTGACGAGGCCCAGGTCTTTAAGGGCCTGAGCGCCATGGCGTTCGCCCAGCACAATCAGCTCCATGGTGCGTTGGTGGCCCAGGGTCTGCGGCAGCAGGTGGGTCACGCCGCCGGTCACAAAATGCCCCAGCGCCATCTCGGGGAAAAAACACACCAGGCTGTCGGCGGCCACCACCAGGTCGCAGTTGAGCACCCACTCAAAGCCACCGCCCACCGCGTAGCCGTGTACTGCGCCCACCACCAGTTTTGGCCCGAACATGATGTCGCGGGTGATCTGCTGGATGCGCTCGCAGTGCAGCGCAATGGCCGCCGGGCTTTCGGACTGTTGCTCAAACTCCTTTAGGTCGTCGCCGGCGCAAAAGGCGCGGCCGGCGCCGGTCAGCACAATAGCGCCGGTGGCTGGGTCGGCCTGCGCCTGCACCAGTGCGGCGTGCAGGTCCACCAGCAGGTCGCCGCTGATGGCGTTCAGGCGCTCGGGACGGTTCAGGGTGACCACGCTCACGCGGCCTTCGGTACTCAGTTGGGCAAATGTCATTGGGGGTACTCGCTGGTGTGGCTGCCGGTCAGCCCCGTGTGGGCGGGGCACCGTCGTAAGTGTCGGCGGTAATGCCAATCTGCTGCAGGCGGAATTTTTCCACCTTGTCGGTGGGAGTCTTGGGCAGGCTGGTGGCAAAGCGCAGGTAGCGCGGCACCATGAAGCGGGCCATGCGCGCGGCGCACCAGTTGCTCAGCGCGGGGGCGTCGGGCCGCTCCCCGGGGCGCAGCACCACGCAGGCCATGACGTCTTCCTCGGTCAGTTCACTGGGCACGCCATACACGGCGCAGCTCAGCACCGCGGGGTGGCTCTCGATCACTTGTTCCACCTCCGCAGCCGAGATGTTCTCGCCGCGCCGGCGCACCATGTCCTTGCGCCGGCCTACAAAATACAGGTACCCATCAGCGTCCTGGCGCAGCAAGTCGCCGGTGTGGAACCACAGGTTGCGAAAGGCCTCTAGGCTGGCCTCAGGCATGCCGTAATAGCCTGCCATCAGCAGGCCCGGCTCCAGCGCGCGGATCACCAGCTCGCCCGTGGCGCCCGGCCCCAGTGTGAAGCCGTCCTCATTTTGCAACTGCACCTCAAACGGGCCTATCGGCCTGCCGCAGCTGCCCACGCGCCGGGGTTCATCCAGCGGGGTGTAGATCATCACCCCAGCCTCGGTGGAGCCGTACAGCTCCACCAGTCGGCAGCCAAAGCGCGCCTCGAACTCGGGCGCCCAGGCCGGCAGCGGAACGCCCCAGCCCAGCCGCGCCACGTGCTCGCGGTCGCGCGGCGAGGGCGGCTGCTTCCACAGCATGGTCAGGGTGGCACCCATGAAATCGAACACCGTGGCCTTGAAGGCGCGCATCTCGTCCCAGTAGCGCGAGACGCTGAAGCGCGCGCCGATGGCCGCGACCCCTCGCAGCAGCAAGGCCGGGGCGATGGTCATCACCGCCGCGTCCAGGTGGTACATGGGGTAGGGGCAGTACAGCACGTCGTCCGGGCGCAGGCCCAGCCCCTCAATCACCAGCCGGGCATGACCCAGCACAAAGCGGTGCGGAATCATCGCCGCCTTGGAGCGGCCGGTGGTGCCCGAGGTGTACAAAAGCAGGCACAGGTCGGCAAAACCCACCACCGGGCGCGGCAGCGTGCTGGCATTGGGCGTGATCTGGCGCAGCACCGCGTAGGGCAGGCAGGCGGGCGTGGTTGTTGGCGGGCCAGCGGCCGGCCCGTTGTCGCCGGCCAGCACCAGTTGGCTGATGCGCGGTAGCGCCGGCAGCACCTCGGCCAGCGTACCGTAAAGAGAGGCGTCCGTGATGACCAGGCGGCTTTGCACCAGGTCAATCGCATCGCGCAGCGCCGTGCCGCGAAACGCGGTGTTGACCGGCGCGGTCACGGCGCCTAGCTTGGCCAGCGCAAACCACAGCACGGCAAAAGTAATGCAGTTGGGCAGCAGCAGGCTGACGTTGTCGGCCTGGCGCACGCCCAGCGCGTGCAGGCCGGCTGCTACCCGGTCGGACTCGGCATCGAGCCAGCCGTAAGTCCATTCGCCGCTGGCCATGCGGATGAAAGGCTGGTCGGGCACAACGGCGGCGGCAGCGCGCAGCGCATCCCCCAGTGAGAGGGGCAGGTCGGCCAGCAGGGCAGAGGCGGGTTCTGGGCGCATGCGGGGAATATACCTGCGGCGCTCATGGGAGCTATGCGCGGCATAAAAGTCAAAACGCTATTTAATCAATAGCTACATCATCAATAACCACGGGGCCTAGAGCCATATTTGACATATAAACAGTGAATCAGCATAGCGACTGTTTTGCCCTCGAGCTCGGCATTCTTGACGGGCAGACGCGGCCTGGTCGCTCAGGTTCGGTCTTTCATTGCGGCGTGGCATGCAGCCAGCGCATGGAAACCCAGTTTGCCGGTGGTCTTGTCCTCTGTGATCACGCCCTTGCGGTTAAAGCCTTGGTTGAAGACGGTGTGCCAGCGTTCCGAGCGGAAGTCGTACAGAAGCCAGGGAGCAATGCCGCAGACTTCAGCCAGTCGTCGCGCGAGCCGCTGGCCTAAAGCCAATGTCTGCATTGGGACGATGGTTTCGTGGGTCTGTGTTTGCGCCATGGGTTGGAGGCAGTTTTCTCCACTGCTTTTGATTGCTACTGATTCATCAGCGCGTTGGAAAAGCCGCCTTCGAAAGTAAGAACGTAAGTGAGCGCTCAAAGCCTTCAAAAATATTTTTCAAATTTATGCGGTGAATTGAAACCCGCAGTCGGCATGCCCATGCCGATCAACAACGAAAGCGGTGAGCAGCCCGTGCGGCGCGTACTGCCAGGGCTGCGTCTTTGGTGCAGGCGCGGCAACAGTCAATCTCCATGTATCGCCTACCACGCCGCGTACTCTGCCGGACGCAATCCATAGCTCGCCAGAACACCCTCGTGCAGTCGCCTTAGTTCATCCACCAGCAGTGCCTGCACGGCGGGTTGTTCGTGCTCGGGAATACGCTGCGCCACAGCTCTCTGAATGCTGGCGAGTGGGTCAAGTTCCGGCTGCGAGATGAGCGCACGGATGGTCTGATTGATGAAGTCACGCCAGGCCAGGCGAAGGGGGTCTGGCTCCGCCAGGTCTCATTGGGCCGGTAGGTATCCAAAAAATCACGCTGGTAATCCACCGGCCTGCGTGCTTCTGGCGGCTGTTCAATATAGAGGAGGATGTCCTGGCTGTCCGCAGACAGAGGGATGAAGCTGGGGAAAGCATCGGCTTTGTCGGTGAATGTGACGGTGCCAGATTGGGCGCCGGCAAAAAATAGCGTCGGGCCCGGCCTTCACCCAGCGCATTCACCTGGCCACTTTAAATCAGCATAGCGATCAGCCGTTGTGCCGTTCGTCTGGCAATGTCAGGGTGCCCGGTCAGCAGCTCGGCAAGCGTCAATCCGTTTTGGTACGCCTGAATGCTGTTCAGCAGGGCAGTGTCGGAGGGCATGACGGCATTGGCGCAGTTTGCCGAACTGCGCCAGATTTCGTATGCAAATGGCGCCGATCCTGAGCGGCTAGGACACAGCAGGCCAAGATGGCATGGCGTCAAGCAGACAGTGGCTGCTCAAGGGAACGATGTCTTTAAAAAGTGGCCTGCACCGTCGCCCGCAGCTCAGGCGTGACCTCGGGCAGCACCCCAAACCACGACTGGAATGCTGGTCGTGCTTGATTGAGCAGCATGCCTAAACCATTGACCGTGCGGTGGCCGCGCATTCGGGCTTGCGCCAGCAGGGGCGTTTCCAGCGGGATGTAGACCGCATCCGACACCATAGCCTCCAGCGGCAGCGCGTCCAGCGCCACATTCAGTGGTGCCTGGCCGTGCATGCCCAGCGAGGTGGTGTTGACCAGCAGGCTCACGCCTGCCATGGCTTCATTGCGCTCGGCCCAGGGCACCACCTTGACCCGGTCGCCAAAGTCCTTGGCCAGTTCCTGCGCCCGCTCCAGGGTGCGGTTGGTGAGGCGTAGCTCGGGCACACCTTCGTCCAGCAGGGCCACCACAATAGCCCTGGCCGCGCCGCCGGCACCCAGCACCAGTGCCGGCCCGGCATCACCGCGCCAGGTGGCGTCGGCGTCGCGCAGGCTCTGGATGTAGCCCGCGCCGTCGTAGTTCATGCCCAGCAGGCGCCCGTCGGCTTGCACCACGATGGTGTTGATCGCTGCCACCCGGCGCGCAGCCGGGTGCAGCTCGTCCATGAAACGCATAGCGCTGACCTTGTGCGGCACGGTCACATTGCAGCCGGCAAAACCCAGGGCCGCCAGGCCACGGATGGCCGCCTCCAGCCGCTCTGGCTGAACCGGCAGCTGCACATAGGCGCCCTTGAGCCCGTACTTGGCGATCCAATGGTTGTGGCTGGCGGGCGAGCGGGTGTGCGCTACCGGCCACCCCATCACGCCGGCCAGTACAAACGGTGAATCGGACATAAGCAGGGCTCCTTGTAGTGGCTGGGGTGTGTCGGGTTATTCGGGCCGCTGCGGCGGTCATCCTGCCTTCGCGCTGAAGACGCGCGAGATGGCGAAATTGCAGCCCATCGCGATTATCATGGGATTTACGGGGCTGGCCAGCCGGGGTGTTTTTTAACAAAA
>CAXNFT010000182.1:0-5220 GCA_964201255.1 Rhodoferax sp. | reverse complement strand
ACCGCCCGCGCTAAAGGGCGTGGCAATCAAATCAGAAAACCCACGTGCCATGTGTACGTGACGGTTGGTAACTGAAAGAGGCCAGGAAGATATGGGACAAAAAATCCACCCAACCGGCTTTCGCCTGTCGATCAGCCGTAACTGGGCTTCTCGCTGGTACGCAAATGACCGTGACTTCGCCGGCATGCTGGCCGAAGACATCAAGGTGCGTGAGTACCTTAAAGCCAAACTCAAGAACGCCTCTGTGTCACGCGTTCTGATCGAGCGCCCTGCCAAAAATGCCCGAATCACGATTTTCTCGGCTCGTCCGGGCGTGGTGATCGGCAAGAAGGGCGAAGACATCGAAAACCTCAAGCGTGAACTCGGGCGACAACTCGGCGTGCCAGTGGCCGTCAATATCGAGGAAGTGCGAAAGCCGGAAATCGATGCGAAATTGATCGCTGACAGCATTACGCAGCAGCTTGAAAAGCGGATTATGTTCCGCCGAGCCATGAAGCGCGCCATGCAAAACGCGATGCGCTTGGGTGCTCTGGGCATCAAGATTATGTCGTCTGGACGGCTGAACGGGATTGAAATTGCACGCTGCGAGTGGTACCGCGAAGGTCGCGTGCCGCTTCATACCCTGCGCGCTGACATCGACTACGGCACCTCTGAAGCCAAAACCACCTATGGCGTGATCGGCGTCAAGGTCTGGGTTTACAAGGGTGACACGCTGGGTCGTAATGATCTGCCATCCGTTGTTGAGCCCCGTTCTGATGAAGAGCGCCGCCCACGCGGCCCGCGTCGCGACGCCCCGCGCCCTGGTGCGGATCGCGCAGCGCCTCCGCGTGGCGTACGTCGGCCGCTGGCTGGCAATGTTGCCCCTGCTGATGGCAGTGACAAACCGGCAGAGGCCATTGGCGCCGATGTAAACAAACCCGCCGTTAAGCGCGTCCGCAAGATAGTCGCGCCAGGTACTGCAGGCAGCGTTGGCGCTGCGGCAGCTGACGGCAAAGGAGAATAATCATGTTGCAACCCGCTCGTCGCAAATACCGCAAAGAGCAAAAAGGCCGTAACACCGGCATTGCGACCCGAGGCAGCTCGGTCGCGTTTGGTGATTTTGGTCTCAAATGCACGGACCGCGGCCGCTTGACTGCCCGTCAAATTGAAGCCGCTCGTCGGGCCATTTCGCGCCATGTCAAACGGGGTGGTCGGATCTGGATTCGCGTGTTCCCGGACAAGCCAATTTCGCAGAAGCCTGCAGAGGTTCGCATGGGTAACGGTAAAGGCAACCCCGAGTATTACGTAGCTGAAATCCAGCCAGGCAAGATCGTGTTTGAAATTGTCGGTGTCCCAGAAGAATTGGCTCGTGAGGCGTTTCGTCTTGCGGCCGCCAAGCTACCCCTCAGGACCACTTTTGTGGCCCGAATGATTGGCCAGTAATCACTATGAATACTTCTGAACTCCGCCAAAAAGATGTAGCCGGCCTGCAAAGCGAGGTCAAGGCCTTGCAAAAAGCCCATTTTGGACTGCGTATGCAAAAGGCTACGCAGCAACTCAACAACACCGCTACGCTGCGCTCAACGCGCCGCGACATTGCCCGCGCCAAGACGATTCTTGTCGAGAAGCAAAGCGCTGCAAAATCCGCCACATAAGGAGCGATACATGACGGAAGCTAAAAAATCCCTCAAGCGCACTTTGGTGGGCAAGGTGGTCAGTGACAAGCGGGCAAAAACTGTGACAGTGCTCATCGAGCGCCGGGTCAAGCATGAGCTCTATGGCAAGATCGTCGGCAAGTCCAGCAAGTACCACGCCCATGACGAAAAGGGTGAGTACAAGATGGGCGACCTGATCGAAATCACAGAAAGTCGGCCGATTTCAAAGACCAAGAACTGGGTTGTGACCCGCTTGGTGGAAAAAGCGGCTGCGGTTTAAGTCTATACGGGCTCCAGCCTGCAGGCTCGCTTGAAACGGCTCACAATGTGAGCCGTTTTCCATGGTTTTACCTCTCACACAACTTAACAACAGGAGTCACGCATGATCAAAGTAGGCGATACCCTTCCGGCTGCAACGCTGATGGAATACGTGGAAGTCGAAGGCAATGGATGCAGCATTGGCCCTAATCCAGTGGATGTGAGCAAAGCCACAGCAGGCAAGACCATCGCTTTATTTGCGCTGCCAGGCGCCTTCACCCCAACCTGCTCTGCCAAACACGTCCCGGGCTATGTGGCTGGCTTTGACGAGTTGACCGCCAGCGGCGTGGACGAGATCTGGTGCGTGAGCGTCAATGATGCCTTCGTGATGGGCGCATGGGCACGTGACCTGAAATCGGCTGGCAAAGTCCGCATGTTGGGCGATGGTGATGCCGCTTTCACCAAGGCCACCGGGCTGACACTGGACCTGACCGGGCGTGGCATGGGCTTGCGTAGTAACCGCTATTCCATGTTGATCAAAGATGGCAAAGTGGCGACTCTCAACATCGAGGCGCTAGGAAAATTTGAGGTCAGCGACGCCGCCACCATGTTGGCTCAAGCCAAGGGCTGAGCTCTACCGTGGGCATGCCTAAGTCTCGCCACCGGGTGGCGAAACTTAGAGCTCGACTCTGAGGTAATGGGCCCCGGCGATGGGGTTGTGGTAATAGGGCGGGATTTCTTCGAATCCCAGGTCGACGTACATGGCTCGGGCGCTTTCCATGTCGTCTAGCGTGTCGAGCAATACGCAGCTGTAGCCGGCCTGCCTGGCCATGTCCAGGATGGCCTCTGCCAACGCACGGCCTATACCTAGGCCGCGGAAGGTGCTGCGTACATACAGCCGTTTCATTTCACAGGCGTTGGCGTAATCAGAGCTGTCAAGCGGGCGAAGGGCGCAGCACCCCGCCCATTGGCCTTCAAAACGCGCCAGCAGCAGCGATCCGCGAGGGTCTGCGTAATCGCCGGGCAGGTCCCTCAACTCCGAATCGAAGCCCTGGAAGCACAAATCGTGTTGTAGGCTCGCGGCGTACTCTACAAACAGCGCGCGGACGGTGTCCAGTTCAGAGGGGCTGGTCGCCGAGCGCAGCTCTAAGCCATGAGCCCAGTCAGAGTTGCTTGTGCCCACCTAGCCCACCTGCTTCAGCAAAGCCGCCACGGCACCGGCACAGCCGAGCAGAATTACTGCTGCCAAAATGCGTGAGCGGGCATCGTCCTGCGATGCGGGCTGTGGGGCGGGGCTGCTGGCATCGCCGACAAGCATGGGCCTGATGAGGTCTTTTTTCCGCTTGATGCGGTAAAAGACGATGGCGCCTATGTGAAGCACCACCAGGAACAGCACCATCACTTTGCCTATTTCTTTGTGGTAATAGGTCAGCTGGCTGACCAAGGCGCCCGAAGCCAGCTTGCTCAAAGGGCCCACAGCGGCAATCTCATCGTCACTGAACAGGCCGGTGCCAACCTGCAGCAGCAGCAGGCCCAAGATGGCGAACACGGAAAGCGCGCCCAGCGGGTTGTGACCCAGGGGCGGTGTGCCATCCGCCTGCCCGCGGATATAGCGCAGCAATTGCGCGGGTGAGTACAGGAAAGTTGAAAAACGCGACCAGTGGCCGCCGAAAAATCCCCAAAGCAGCCGGAACAACAACAGGGTCAGAACGCTGTAGCCAAACCGGAAGTGCCAGTCCATGGCGTTACCGCCGATTTGTGAGGTCGTAACCAGACCAATGATGCAGACCACCAAGGCCCAGTGAAACAGGCGGGTGGGCAGATCCCAGACCCTGACAAGGTACGATTTCATGGGGATAACGCTCCTTTAAAAAGTTTGGGTTCCGGCTGGGCTGGCGTAAAGCCGTCGGCCAGCCCGCAAGATGACTCGGTGTTTTCCCTAGTTTGTGGCGCAGAGCCGAACCTTTTCGCAACCGGTAGCTCACAATAACAGCACTGGCTATGCCAAAGTTTGTCACTCCAACCATTCACATAGGAAAGCTCATGAAAAAAATCGCCTCGTTCATCCTCGCAGCTGCTGCGATCACGCTGGCGGCGCCGGCTTCGGCCCAATTTGCCAAGCCTGAAGATGCCATCAAATACCGCAAGGCTGCCCTGACCGTGATGGCGACTCATTTTGGCCGCGTGGCTGCTATGGCCAACGGACGCGTGCCGTTTGACGCCAGGGCCGCAGCTGACAATGCGGCCATCGCCGAGGCGATGTCCAAACTGCCCTGGGCCGGTTTCGTCGAGGGCAGTGACAAGGGGGACACCAAAGCCAAGGCGGACATCTGGAGCGACAGCGCCAGGTTCAAAGACGCCAACGAAAAAATGCAGGGTGAGATCAGCAAGCTCGCTGTGGCGGCCCGTACGGGCAGCATGGACAACATCAAGGCGGCGGTTGGCGCCACGGCGGGTACATGCAAGGCCTGTCACGATGTGTTCCGTAAGGATTGACGTCGACTGGCTGCTGAAGGTTGGCTATAAAAATAATAGCTAACTTTCCAATAGTAGCGTGGCCTAAGGGTCGATTTCATCAAAATTAAGTGCTCGGCTGGGCCCAGTCGTTAGGGGTCACGTCTTGGCCAGAAGAGTCTCCAGCAGCTTGTTCAGTTCGGCAAAATCTGGAGGACCGACGTAACGCTTGACGATCTGGCCTTGCTGGTTGACCAAGTAGCTGGTGGGTGTGAGCTGGACGTCACCCCACTGGTGGGCCACCAACCCCGTGTTGTCAATGGCCACCTGAAACGGCAGTTGTCGCGTCTGCGTGAAGTTGACGACGGAACTGGGCGGGTCGTAGCGCATGGCGACCGCGATGGTGTCATAACCCTTTGCATGGAACTTGTCGTAAGTGGCGACAAGCTGCGGCATCTCGGCGACGCAGCTGGTGCAGCTGGTGGCCCAAAAATTAACCAGTGTCACTCGCCCCTTGAAGTCGGCGCTGCTACGGGTGGAGCCATCAAGCAGTACAAACGTTGAAATGGGGGCTGTTTTGGAGCCTAAACCCTGGTACAACCCCAGCCCAATGACTGCGACGGCGGCGGAGGCGACAAGCAGGTAAAGTGGTTTCATGAACAGATGGAGCGGTCTTAGCGCTGAAGTTTAAGCCCATTGGACGCAGGGCAGATAATGCCACCATGACTCATCTTTCACTTGCCGCTTTGATGCTGCTCGCCCTGGCGATTAGTGCCTGCAGCCCCAAGTTCAACTGGCGGGAGGTGCGGCTGGAACAAAGTGGTGTCGCACTGTTGTTTCCGTGCAAGCCCGATACCCATGTGCGTCAAGTCGA
>CAXNFT010000181.1:0-5229 GCA_964201255.1 Rhodoferax sp. | reverse complement strand
ATGCCCGACCTGATCGGGCATCCACGGGGTGCATGGGTCCCCGGTCGTTGCCGGGGACGACGAGCCGGGGACGACAGCTGGTCACGGCGTATACTAATCCCGTCACCGGGGGTGTCTGGCGCAAGGCAGACTGAGAAATACCCCACACACCTGATCTGGGTCATGCCAGCGTAGGGAGCGTGAAGGAGCGAGGTCCGCCAATTCTGGCTTTCCCCAACTCATTGCGCCCCCACTGGCGCATTGAAAGGCAAAGCGATGAAAAAGCGGATTTTTTCTTTAGGGCTGCTCGCAGCAGCAGCGTTGACAGCCAATTTGTCAGCCCAGGCGGCACCCGACGAGCTGCGCGTCATGGTGCACAGCTCGTTCTCCCTGCCCAAGCCCATGCTGGCGCAGTTTGAGACCCAGTCCAATATCAAGCTCAGCATCATCAAGGGCGGAGATGCCGGTGAGATGCTCAACAAGTTGATCCTCACCCGTGCCCAGCCGGTGGCTGATGTGGTGTTTGGCATTGACAACGCGCTGGTGCTTAAGGCCCAGGCCGCTCAGGTGATTGAGCCCTTTCCAAATGCCGCGTTGCACGGCCCGGCAGCCCTGGCGCTGGGACACGGCGTGGTGCCGGTGGAGTACGGCTATGTCAACCTGAACTACGACAAGGCCTGGGTCGCCAAAAGCGGCGTGCCCCTGCCTAAGACCCTGGACGACCTGACGCAAGCCCCCTACCGCAACTGGCTCCTGGTGCAAAACCCTGCCACCTCCAGCCCCGGCTATGCCTTCTTACTGGCCACAGTGGCGGGACTAGGCGAAGAAAAAGCCTTTGAATGGTGGGCCAAGATGCGTGCCAACGGCCTCAAGGTGACCAAAGGTTGGAGCGAAGCGTACAACACAGATTTCAGTCGCAACGGCGGCAAATACCCGGTGGTGGTGAGCTATGCCACCAGCCCCGCTGCCGAGGTGTTCTACAGCAAGGACAAGATCACCGAGTCGCCCACCGGCAACCTGTTTTTCAAGGGCGGGGTGTTCCGCCAGGTGGAGGGGGTGGCCTTGGTCAAGGGCGGCGGGCAACGCGCGGCAGCGGCCAAATTCATCGATTTCCTGCGCTCGGCGCCGGTCCAGGAGGCCCTGCAGACCAGCATGTGGATGTTCCCGGTGGAAGCCCGCACCCCGCGCGCCGAGGTGATGCGCCACGGGCCCGAGCCCACCACCTTTGACAGCCTGAGTAACGAGGCCATTGCCGACAAAGGCGCCCAGTGGGTCAGTCGCTGGACCCAGGTCGTGCTCAAGTAAATGCCAGTGGTGCCGCACCAGCCGGGCAGGCCATGAAAGGCCGGGGCCTGGCGTGGTTGGCGGCACTGCCCTTGGCGGCGTTGCTGTTGTTGTTGGTGGCGCCCTTGCTGCGCCTGTCGCTGGAAGGGTGGGGCGGTGCGGGCCAGGCTGCGCCGTCGCTTTGGCGGATGTGGCATGACGATTACTTGCGCTGGCGCGTGGGCTGGTCGGTGCTGCAGGCGGCGGCGACTTGCGTGGCGGCCTTGGCGCTGGGCCTGCCGGTGGCCTGGGTGCTGGCGCGGTTTGAATTTACTGGCCGCGCGCTGAGTCTGCGCCTGCTCATGCTGCCCTTTGTGGTGCCCACCCTGGTGGCAGCCATCGGCGTGTTGGCACTGTGGGGCCCACATGGATTGCTCGGCGGCCTGCTGGGTCTGGACTTGCAGGGCACGCCCTGGCTGCTGCTGTACGGCAACCTGTTTTTCAACCTGTGCCTGGTGGTGCGCGCTGCCGTTGAGGCGCTGGAGCGGGTCAGCGCGCGCCAACTGGCTGCGGCCCGTTCGCTGGGAGCCACGCCCTGGCGGGCTTTTTGGCGCATTGAGTGGCCGGCGATTGCGCCCTGGGTGGCATCGAGCCTGTGCCTGGTGTTTTTGTACTGTTTTGCCGGCTTTGGGCTGGCTTTGGTGTTGGGCGGGCAGCGCTATGCCACGGTCGAGGTCGAAATCTACACCCTGGTGGCGCACGAGCTCAAGTTGGCCGAAGCCAGCGCACTGGCTTCGGCCATGCTGCTGCTCACTGGTGGCGTCGCGCTGCTGTATGCCGGGCTAGAGCGGCGGCTCGGGGCCCCTGTCCGCGTGGAGCCGGTACCGCGCCGAGCGCCACGTGGGCTGGGTCAGTGGTTGGCCTTGGCAGCGGCGCTGGCGGTGCTTCTGCTGGTCTGTGCCGCGCCCCTGATGGCCATCGTCTGGCGTGCGCTGCTGGCCGGGCCGGCAGCCTGGGCTGAGCTGCTGGCGCCAGACACTCTGGCGGCACTCTGGAACACCCTGCGCTTCTCGGCCTTGGCGCTGCTGCTGGCCACGCTGCTCGGACTGGCCCATGCCCTGTCAGCGCTGTCCGGCTTGCTGTGGCGAACGGCCAGTTACCTGCCCTTTGTGGTGTCTCCGGTGACGGTGGCTTTTGGCCTGTTGCTGCTCTATCCCGGCTGGACCGCAAGCCTGTCACTGTTGCTGGCGGCTTACGCTTTGCTGGCCTACCCGTTTGTGACCCAGTCCCTCAGCGCCGGGCTGGACAGCCTGCCGCTGCAACTGGCCCAGGCCGCTCGCACCCTGGGCGCCGGCCCCTGGCGTACCCTGTGGCGGGTGACCCTGCCGCTGCTGCGCCCGGCGCTGCGCCGGGGCATGGCCTTTGCCGCCGCCAGCGCGGTGGGCGAGTTTGCGGTGACCCTGTTTTTGTCGCGCCCCGAGTGGGCCACGCTGACCACCCTGATTTACGAGCGGCTGGGGCGCCCCGGTGCCGCCAATCGCGACGCAGCGCTGGTGCTGGCCTGCCTGCTGATGGCGCTGGCACTGCTGGCGTTTGTGCTGATTGAATGGCCGGCGCGACAAGGGCTTGCCAAGCAGCCGACCAACAGGCCATCAAGGAAGCTGGCCCATGCTTGAACTGCGCCACATCCACAAACAGTTTGGCCCTAGGGTACTGGCGCAGGACCTTAGCCTGCGCATCGCGCCGGGCGAGATCGTGGCCCTGCTCGGACCCTCTGGGTGCGGTAAAAGCACCCTGCTCAAGATCGTGGCCGGGCTGGAGCCGGCCGATCAGGGCAGCGTCTGGTTCAACGGCCAAGATATCACCCAGCAGCCGCCCGAGCGGCGGGGTTTTGCCCTGATGTTCCAGGACTTTGCGCTGTTCCCCCATCTGAATGTGCTCGACAACGTGGCCTTTGGCTTGGTGGAGCAGCGCCTGCCCCGCGCCCAGGCGCGGCAGCAGGCCGCCGCCATGCTGGCGCGCTTCGGCCTGGCGGCGCAAGCCGGGCAGCAGGTCTGGACCCTGTCGGGCGGCGAGCAGCAAAGGGTGGCCCTGGCGCGCGCCCTGATCACGGCACCTCGCGCGCTGCTGCTCGACGAGCCATTTTCGGCACTGGACGCCGAACTGCGCCAGAGTCTGCGCGACGAGTTCCGACAGCACATTGCCGCCGCCGGTATGGCCACTTTGCTTGTGACGCACGATGAGCAAGAGGCGAGGGCCATGGCCTCGCGGGCGGTGCGCCTGCAGGGTGGTCAGTTGCAAGCGATTTGGTGAGGGCCAGGTCGGCGGTTTGATACTTGGCATTTTGGCGTCGCCGATTGCATTGGCGTTGGCGGGGCTGGCATGCCTGATTCCGCTCGTGTCCCCCGAATGTAGCAGCCTGAGCGGCTGCTACATCCTCCTCCTTGACCTCGCTGCACCAGGCACGCCATCCCCTTGCTCTCCCGTCATTTCCGCGCAGGCGGGAATCCAGGCAGTCATGGGTCCCCGGTCAAGCCGAGGACGACAGGGGTAGCTCGCCATGGTCGTCAAGGTGGTGCTGGGCTGATCTCCCGTCATTCCCGGCCAGGACCGGGAATCCATGCAGTCATGGGTCCCCGTTCGAGCCGGGGACGACAGGGTTGACCGGCCAGCCAATCCTTTCCGCCGACCAAACCTGTCGTCTGCCTGTCACGAACCTTGCCTAGACTGCGGTCGTCGGTGCCCGGGCGACCATCCCGGGCGAGTAGGGCATCAGTGGGGAGCGCAATGACGTGATGCGACCGACGCCAATTCACTATCATTTCCATAGCTGGAAATGACCGTAGCACAGGGGCTGGAGCCCAAAAACATTCGGTAAAATTCTGGTTTCAACACCAGTGGGCCCAGCCCAGGGCCCCATCCGATGTCTGCTTTACCTCACCCTCTGGTGCTGATCAGCCCCCAAACGCACCATGTCCTGATCGACCTGGCCTACGCCACGCCCAACAATGTGGCGGGCCAGGTGATTTATGCACGGCCTTTGTGCCTGTTGCACCCTGATGCTGAGGTCTGCCTGAGACGGGCCGTCGCCCTGGCGGCCGATGCCGGCTGTCGCCTCAAGATTTTTGACGCTTTTCGCCCGCATGAGGCGCAGGTGCTGTTGTGGGACACCGCCCCTGATCGCGCCTATGTGGCCGACCCGGCCATCGGCTCCAACCATACCCGCGGCACCGCGCTGGACCTGACCCTGGTCGATGGCCAGGGTGATGAACTTGATATGGGCAGCGGTTTTGACGACATGACCCAGCTGTCGCACCACTTTAACCCCGCCGTATCGGCCCAGGCGCAGACCAATCGCCTGTTGCTGTTGCGCACCATGGAGGGCGCTGGCTTTGCCCATATTCCCCATGAGTGGTGGCACTACGCTTTGCCCGAGCCGGCGCGTTACCCGCTGCTCAGCAGTGCCGGACTGGGCGCGTTGAATCCAATGGCGCCTGGCTGATGCCCGGTTGATGCCCGGCACAGGGTTTTCCCGGTAGCCTGGCGTTCGGTATAAACTGGAAGCCGCCATCTGCGCCGGTCTTCGGCTGCGGCTCGTTTCACACATTTAAGGATCACTCCATGCGACATTCCACCCCTGTTCTGAACCGGCGCATGCTCGGCGTTGCCGCAGCCTGTGTTCTGGCGTTTGGCAGCAGCCTCACGCCCGCATTTGCCGCGACCCCCAAAGACACCCTGGTGATCACTTGGGCCATGGACGACATCATCACCATGGACCCGGGCGAGGCGTTTGAGATCTCGGCAGGCGAGATCATGGGCAATGCCTACGATCGTCTGATTCGTTATGACGTCAACGATCCGTCCAAACTGGTCGCTGACGTCGCCACCAAATGGTCGGTATCGGCTGATGGCAAGACCTACTCGTTCGAATTGCGCCCCGGTCTGAAATTTGCCTCCGGCAATGCACTGACGGCCGAAGATGTGGTC
>CAXNFT010000180.1:0-5308 GCA_964201255.1 Rhodoferax sp. | reverse complement strand
ATGCCCGTCGGCAATGGTTTTCAAGGCCTGCAGCAGGGATTGAAACGCACCCCAACCGCCGAACTCGTCGATGATCAGCTGGTATTTGACCAAGGAGCGGTTGGTCAGCGTCTGGACTGGCTCGGGCTGTCCCAACCAGTGCTCAGTCAGAAATCCGCCGGCCAGGGTGCCGTAGCACAGCAGGTGCATGCCGTGCTGCGCCGCAAGGTCGGCCAAGCCGGTGCGGGGACGCCGGTCCAGCAGTGAGTACTGGGTTTGCATGCTGGTCAGGGAGACACCCGCCTCGATCAGCGCCCGGGCGTGGGCGGTATCAAAGTTGGTGCCGCCAATTCGGGCAATCAGGCCCTCCTGTTGCATTTGCTGCAAGGCTGCCGCGGCTTCCAGGTAGTTGCCCCGGTTGTAGTCCCACCAATGGAACTGCACCAAGTCGAGCCGATCGGTGCGCAGGCGCTGCAGCGAGCGTGTGATGGTACGCCGCAAGTCGGCAGCGTGGAGCTGGTCGAGGTCGGCGTAATCAGGGACGCACTTGGTGTGAACCTGCATAGTGGCCAGGCCAGCCGCACGCTGGTGGGCGTTGAACTCACCATACATGTCCTCGACGCCGGTGTAGATGTCAGCACCATCCACCGTGTTGAGCCCGGCCGCCAGAAACGCGGACATGTCAGCAATGGCGCGGTAGCGCTCAACCGGGCCATGGTCACCAGCGAGCTGCCAGCCACCACGGATGACGCGGGGGATGCGGTAGCCGGGTGCGAGCGTGACTGTTTCAACAGCGGCGGCAGTCATCTTCACAGACCAGGTGGCAACGGCACCGCCGTGGTGTCACTGTGTTTGAACAGGCGCTTGCCCAGCCGGGTGATGCGAAAGCGGGTGGGGCAATGCGGGTCCGGACAGGCCACTTCAGCATCGGTGCTCATCCAGTCTGCCGGCTGCGTAACACGCTGCTTGGCAGGCAGCAGCGGCAGCAGTGCGGCCAGTGAGTACAGGGAAAAGCCCTGCCCTGGCGGGAAATGCAACATCTCACCACGCGCCTCGAAATAGTCGCCCACCTTTGCCCCGCATTGGATCTTGCGGTCATCATGGACGACCACCTCAACGCGCAGGTCATACAGTTCAAAGTTGTCGGCAGGCATCGTTGGTCTGGATTTTTTAGCTTGGGGCCACAGAACCTGCTCCAGTTTCGATGTGTTAAGTAGCCAAAATTGGTAAGTAAATACCAGTTTTAAGTCATTATTTGGTGCGACGAACCCACTGTCAAGTTATTTCAAAATGTAAGTTCAAAGTTTGTAGGTCTACCCCGCCCGAGATAAACGTTTTGACGAGGCTATCGACAAAAGGCTCATGCTATTGCTAGTCAAGTTAGCTGACAATTGCGCCATCGTGCTTGACACTTGCTATGAATCAAAACAGATACCGCCGGATTGGACTGATCGGACATGGGCACATCGGACGTACCGTTGCAGAAGCACTTTTAAGCGGAAAAGCGGGGGAATGGGACCTGGCCGCTGTGCTCACCAGGAGTCTATCGAAAACGGGTCATTCACTGCACCATGCCGATCCCACCACATTCTTTAAGGTTCCCGTAGACCTCTACGTGGATTGCGGGGGCCCAGAGGCTCTTGCATTGCTGGGTCAACAGGCCCTGGAGCGCGCTGATGTGTGGAGCGTCAGTGGCGCTGCGCTGGCCAACGACGACTTATGCTCGGCATTGATAGCCACGGGCACTCGCTACGGGCACCGCCTGAGGCTGGTCGCAGGCGCCGCCGGTGGACTCGATGCAATTCAAGCCCTTGGAGTGGATGCCAACGTCACGGTTGCTGTGACAATCGTCACACCAGAGCGTTGCGCAGAATTTTCCACATCTGTCCGCGAAGCTGCCAGCCGGCTTCCCAACGGGGTTAATTTGGCCGTCGCCATCGCGCTTGCTGGCCCAGGCATCGATCGAACCACCGTACAAGTCACTCCAACTCGTGATCACTCAGCTCACGCGATCAGCGTAACGGCTCGTAGCCGTTACGGTTCGTTCCAATCCACGCTAGAGCCCTCGGCAAATACAACAGAAAATCGTCATGTTGTTGCGGCATCTTTGATCGCAGCACTGCGACAGGCCAGCAGAGTCATCTGGGTCGGGTAAAACGGGCTTTCACTAACCATTGAGCCGGCGCACCTCCTGCGCGAGGACGCCGCTCGGCGTCGAGAGCTCGTCTAGCAAGGAAAAGTGATGGTGCCCAGGCAAGTCGATGACACGCGGCGCCGCCCCATGGCGCTCCGCCCAAACAGATCCAAAATGCTCCTGCTGCCAGTGAAACTGTTCGCTCTCGCGCCCACCGACAGCCATTGACAGGGCGCCGAGCGAATGCTGCAAGTGACGGCAAGGTGAAAGCGCCAATGCCTCTGCTTGTCCCATGCGCAAGTGCTCATTCACGTAGGACAGTCTGACTGGCTCAAGATCGTAGATGCCGCTAATGGAAAGGCCCGCTTTGATCATGTCTGAGGGACGACCAGGGGAAAAACTAGGCCAGTCAGTGGCCATGGCGGTTGCTACGAGATGCCCGCCTGCAGAGTGCCCAGAGATGGATAAGCGGTCAGAGTCTCCTCCCCAGTCCCTTGCATGGGCATGCACGTAGGCAATCCCGGTCTTTACCTGGCGCACCAGTTCGGTCATGCTCACACTAGGGCAAAGTGCATAGTTGAGGATGACCACTAAAAATCCTGAGGTGGTCAGCCCCTTGGCGATAAAGGAGAATTCTTTACTCGACATCGAATACCAGTATCCGCCATGGATGAAAACATGAACGGGCGCTTGCGGACGCTGTGTATGAAACACATCGATGTGCTCTTCTGAGTGCGCCCCAAAAGGTATGTTCAGCAGACACTCGCAAGACTCACGAAAAAGTTGACTATCGGCACGCCAGCGCGCTAGATAGTCACCAGGATTGCGAATGCGAGTGCCGCTGGCCTTGTACTGGTCGTCCAATTCGAGTTGGTCGTAACCATGCCACAGTGAGTCGCCTGTTTCAATCATGTCCCAGTCTTGGCCTTGATCTCGGCCACTTCTTGAGAAGTCACGTTCTTCTTCTGTACAAAGATTTTGTTCTCGACTTGCCAACCAACGAACGGAGTCGTGACATCACCAAACTTGTCGTGGATGACCGCACCAGATGCGCCCACATAGCGGACCGACTTACCTTCAGCAAGCAATTGCACTGCTTTTTTGAAGTCTTCGACAGTCGCTGTTATGGGTGTGCCATTCGGATCTGTGACGCGGCCCATGGCCATAGCAATGGTTTTACCGTTCTTGTAGTCCTTTGCAGCCATCATCGCCAGTGAGATCAATACTGCGGCGTCATACCCAGTGTCACGACCAGGGCCCACGCCTTTGCCAGCCTGGAGACCATAACGCTTTTCATATGCCTCATAAAAGACAGCGCGACTGTTTGGCAATGGCGCACCGGGCGAGACAAACCAGGCTTCTTTGAGGTACTGCTCACCAATCTGCTCGATCAACTTCGCATCATTCATACCCACTGGAAACATTAACTTTTGTGTTCCACCAAGAGCAATCCAATCGCGGAGTATTTTGCTGCCATCGATCACTGTGGCGACAATGAACGCACTTTGCGGTTTGCTATCGAGTACTTTGTTTACCTCAGCACGGTAGCTGGATTGCTCAGCGTTGTAGGCCACCTGCGAACTGACAGTGCCGCCCATCGCCTTGAACGTCAGGGCGAACTGCTTGGAAAGGTTGTTACCCCAGTCATTGTTGAGGTGCACGATGGCGATGTTGCGATTTCCCGCGTCCCACGCCATCTTGGCAATTGCCACGGCCTGCAAAGCGTCAGAGGGTTGAACACGATAGAACAGGCCGTTAAGTTTGCCTTCACGCGCCATTTCACTGAAGGTCGGCGAGGAAGAGGCGGAGGGCACCATAAGGACGCCCTTTTCCACCGTTACAGATGACAGGATTGGGCCAGTCACACCGGAGCTGATCGGACCGACAATTGCCGGCACAGCGTCCACGTCTACCAAACGACGGGCAGCGTCTACGCCTACCGAGGGCTGGGTCTGATCGTCTCGCACGATGTATTCAAGTTTGCTGCAGTCCCCGACCCTCCAACCGGCCGCATTCATTTGCTCGATGGCCAGTGCCGCCGCATTACTGATAGGTGGGCCAAATGTGGCGTAAGACCCCGTCAGTGATAGTGTTGCGCCAATCTTGGCTGGACATGCCAAAGCGGGCACAGCCATTGCAAGACCCGCAATGGCTATGCAGAAAACTCGATTGAACTTGACCATTTAATCTCTCCTGTTAAAAAAAAAGAACGTTAGTGGGGAATTAATTTTCGGACCTGGGTAGGGTTACTACCATCAAATTCAGGGGGTGCCAGGCCATGGTTTGTCTTCCAGCGAATTTTGATTGTGGCGCATGATGCTGCCGTGCCGTCCGGTATGGTCGTTCTCGAGCTCGTAGCAGTCGCCGTGTGGGCCATTGCGACGATCACAAATGCTAGCGAGCAGGTCACGGTCGGCATCGCTGAGTGTGATGTTAAAGACCTTTTGGTTACGTGCGAGGTGGCGTGTGGACGTTGCGCCGACGATGCAACCGGCAATGCCAGGCTGGTCCAACGTCCAACGCAAAGCCACTTCGCCTACCCCAACGCCCAGCCGTGCGCCAATACCCTTGAGCGCCAACAGCAATTCCTGGAACAGCGTCCACCCGCCAAAGTCCTCTATGATGAGCTTGTACTTCATGAGCGAGCGATTCGCGAAGGGCTCGGCCGCTTCAGGCTGGCCAATCCAGTCCGCGGCCATGAAACTCCCCAGCAGGTGGCCGTACGTGACCACGGCAATGCCTTTCGAGCGGCAGTAGGGCAACTGCAATCTTTCAGATCGCCTGTCAACCAGAGAATACTGCAGTTGATTGACGACGATGGGCACGCCGGCGTCCACAAGCATCTGCAACTGCGGCGTAGTGAAGTTGGTGACGCCAATATGGCGGATCTTGCCCTGACGTTGCAGGTCCTTGAGCACCAAGCCGGTCTCGATGGCGCCTGGCGTCCTCCAATTCCACCAGAAAAATTGCACCAGATCCAAGCTGTCTACACCCAGGCGCTGGAGGGAGCGCTCAATGATTCGCACGGTGTCCGCCGGTTTCAGCGTGGGCAGGGCGTCCCAGTCGGGCACGTACTTGGTGTGCACCTGCAGGTTACGGGCCAGTTGCGGATGCTTGCGACGGAAGTCACCGATTAGTTGTTCCACTCCCAGGTAATGGTCTGCGCAGTCGAAGGTGGTGACGCCCGCCTCGACG
>CAXNFT010000179.1:0-5309 GCA_964201255.1 Rhodoferax sp. | reverse complement strand
AGCCTGGCTGTGAGTGAGGGCCGAGCCAATGGCGGCGTGGAACTGGCCAGTGCCGCTGACAAGGTGAGCGTGCAGATTCTCTCGCCGGGCGGCCAGTTGCTCGACACGCTCGACCTGGGTGGCATGGCGGCCGGGCGTCAGCAGTTCTCGTGGGATGCCAGCAAATACACCGGCGGTGGCAACTTGAGCTTCAAGGTGACTGCCAGCACCGCCGGCCAAGCCATACCTACCACCGCGCTAGCACGGGACACCATCAGCTCGATTGGCACCGACGGCAGTGCCATGAGCCTGGCACTCAAGAGCGGCGCAACCGTGCGCTACGAGCAGATCAAAGCGGTGCTTTGACGCGCCATTTTTTAGACCCATTACTGACAGGAGCACACCATGAGTTTTCAAACCGGCCTTACTGGCCTCAACGCTGCAACCAAGAATTTGGATGTCATTGGCAATAACATCGCCAACGCCAACACCGTGGGCGCCAAATCCTCGCGCGCAGAGTTCGCCGCGCTGGTGTCGTCCGCCGGCTCATCGGGCAGCGACGAAGGGCAAGGGATTGGCGTGGCAGTAGCGACTGTGGCACAGCAGTTTACTCAGGGCAGCATCAACATCACCGGCAACAGCCTGGATGTGGCCATCAACGGCGGCGGCTTCTTCCAGATCACGACCACCGAGGGCAAGCCAGCCTACACCCGCGACGGCCAGTTCAAGCTAGACCGACAGGGCAATATGGTGACCAACTTGGGCGCTAATGTGATGGGCTATGCTTTGGACAGCAGCGGTCAACCCACCAGCGTTGCACCCACCAAACTGACCGTTCCCAGCGGAGCACCCATTGCTGCCAGCGCAACCACCAGCATTGTTGCGGAACTCAACCTGGATGCGCGCGCACCGGTCGCCAACACGGTAACGCCACCGACCCCGATCACGACCTACGGCACTGCTGTCACCGCATTTGATTCACAGGGCCTAGAGGTCCCGCTGCAGCTTTACTTTACTCGGGTCGATTCGACACCGGCAGCAGTGGGACCGCCCGCAGTCTCAGCCGCAGACAACTGGGCCGTCTATGTTGACAACCCGGATGCTGTTGCAGCAACGGCAACGCCATACGTACCCCTTGAATACACCACCGCAACCGGCACTGAGGCGCTAGTTTTGAACTTTAACAAGAGCGGTCAGCTCACCAGCCCGCTCGATGCTAAATCCATTATCCTGGCGTCGACCAACCCGGTAATTGGTAATTTCGACGTTAGCCTGGATGTGACCAAGGCATCCCAATTCGGATCAGCCTTCCAGGTCTCCAAGCTAACCCAGGACGGCTATACCGCCGGTGATTTGACCGGTGTCGCGATCGATGCAACGGGCGTGCTGGAGACCCGCTACTCGAATGGGCAGACCAAGCGCCTGGCGCAGCTCACCCTGGCAGATTTTCGTAACCCACAGGGATTGACCCCAATTTCTGGCGGCGCCTGGGTAGAGACCTTTGCATCGGGACAACCGATTCAAGGCAAGCCATCGCAAGGCAAGTTTGGCGAGCTGCGCGCTGGCGCGGTGGAAGATTCCAATGTGGACCTGACCGCAGAGCTGGTGGCGATGATGACCGCTCAGCGCAGCTACCAGGCCAATGTGCAGACCATCAAGACCCAGGACCAGGCCGTGCAAGCCCTGGTGAACCTGCGCTAAGAAAGGATAGCCCGCCATGGACCGCATGATCTACACCGCCATGACCGGCGCCAATGCCGCGGCGGCGCGGCAGGCGGTGCTGTCCAACAACCTGGCCAATGCCTCGACCAACGGCTTTCGCGCCGAGCTGTCGACCTTTCGCGCCGTGCCGGTGCGCGGCGACGGCGCCAGCACCCGGGTGATGGCCCTGGAGGCCACATCGGGCGAGCTTGACACCCCAGGTGCAGCTCAAAGAACCGGTCGCAACTTGGATGCGATGACTGTCGGCAAAGCTTGGTTTGGTGTGCAAGCGCTGGACGGCACCGAGTCCTACACCCGCAGCGGCTCGTTTGATGTTTCCCCCGACGGCACGCTGCTCACCAGCACCGGCCTGACGGTGCTGTCCGATGGTGGGGCCCCCATCACCGCGCCAGCCAATGCCCAGGTGACCATTGGCTTTGATGGCACGCTGAGCGCCAAGGTGGGCAATCAGGCCCCCAGCGCCATTGGCCGCCTGAAGCTGGTGACCCCCAACGCCGAAGACCCGCTGCGTCGCGGCACTGACGGCCTGTTTCGCGCCGCCTCAGGCGATGCGCTGCCCAATGACCCCGACGCACGGGTGCAGAGCGGTGCTCTGGAAGGCTCTAACGTGAACCCGATTGAAACCATGGTGGGCATGATTCAGGCCGCCAGACAGTTTGAGTCGCAGATGCGGCTGCTGCAAACCGCCGAATCCAACGACCGCTCCGCCGGCAAGCTGCTGGGCCAGCAGGGATAAACCCGCAACCGATTGACGACACAAGGACACCCACATGATCAACTCGCTTTGGATCTCCAAGACCGGCATGGAAGCCCAGCAGATGCAGCTGGACGTCATCTCGAACAACCTGGCCAACGTCTCCACCAACGGCTTCAAACGCGCCAGCGCTGTTTTCGAAGACCTGATGTACCAAAACCTGCGCCAGGTTGGCGCCAACAGCTCGGAACAGTCCCAGTTGCCCACCGGTCTGCAGATTGGTCTGGGTGTGCGTACCGTGGCCACCAGCCGCTCGTTTGCCCAGGGCAATCTGCAGCAGTCGGGCAACAAGCTCGATGTCGCGATTCAGGGCAATGGCTTTTTCCAGGTCACCATGCCAGACGGCACCACCAACTACACCCGTGACGGTGCTCTGCAAGTGGATTCACAGGGCCGGCTGGTGACAGCCACCGGCCTACCGCTGGCCAATGGCGTCACGGTTCCGGTCAACGCCACCAGCGTGGCCATTGCCGCCGACGGCACGGTCACCGTGCAAATCCCGGGCAGCACGGCACCGCAGACCGCTGGCAGCATTGCGCTGGCCAACTTTCTGAACCCGGCAGGCCTGGAGCCCAAGGGCCAGAATCTGTACGCCGAAAGCCCGGCCTCGGGCCAACCCAGCAGCGGCACCCCAGGGGCCAATGGCCTGGGCTCACTGATGCAGGGCTTTGTGGAAACCTCGAACGTCAACGTGGTGCAGGAGCTGGTCACCATGATCCAGACCCAGCGCGCCTATGAAATGAACTCCAAGGCGATTCAGACCTCAGACCAGATGCTGCAGAAACTGGGGCAGCTGTGATGCGCCGACTGACTCTGACCCTTGGTCTGACCGCCGGCCTGGGCCTGTTGCTGGCCGGCTGCGAGACCATCCCCAAGCCGGTGAAAGTGGACTTTGCCGAAGCCCGGCCAGCGCCGCTGCCTATGGTGGCCGCGCCTCGCCCCGCCAGTGGCAGCCTGTTCCAGGCCGTCAGTTACCGGCCAGCTTTCGAGGACCCGCGCGCGCGCACCATTGGCGACACCATCACCATTCAAATCGTGGAAAACGTGACCGCCAGCCAGGTCTCCAAATCAACCTCCCACCGAACCACCAGCATGGACGCCGGCATCTCAGCGGCACCGCTGATCTCGGCCATGGACATTGCCAACCTGAAAGTGGGCGCAGCCTCCACCAATGACTTCTCCGGCAAGGGCGGCACCGAGAGCGCCAACACCTTTGCCGGCACCATCACCGCGACGGTGGTCGAAGTGCTGCCCAACGGCCACATGATCGTCACGGGTGAAAAACAGGTCGGCGTGAACCAGAACGTCGACGTGCTTCGATTTTCGGGCACGGTGGACCCAAAAACAGTGCAGCCAGGCAATGTGGTCAGCTCCAACAAGGTGGCCAACGCGCGCATGGAGTCGCGGGGCCGTGGCGCTCAAGCCGAAGCGCAAACAGTTGGCCTGTTATCACGGTTCTTTTTCAGCTTTCTACCGTTCTAAAGCTTATGAGAATAGTGCCGAGGGGTCACTATTTATGCATGCTTTATTTCAAACATTTTTCCCACAGCGCGGCCGCCGCTTCAAGCCAGTTATCAGCTGGCTGCTGCTGGCCACTCTGCTTTGTACCGGGCCGGCACAGGCCGCTCGGATCAAGGAAGTGGCCGCCGTGGAAGGCGTGCGCAGCAACCAGTTGACCGGCTTCGGCCTGGTGGTGGGGCTGGACGGCACCGGCGACCAGACCACCCAAATGCCCTACACCGCGCAGGGCCTCACCAATTACCTGCAGCAACTCGGCATTACCCTTCCCGCCGCCGCAGTGGGGCAGTTGCAGCTCAAGAATGTGGCTGCCGTGTTGGTCACTGCACAATTACCCGCCTTTGCCAGGCCAGGCCAGGCGCTCGACGTGAACGTCTCCTCGATGGGCAACTCCAAATCGCTCAAGGGCGGTATGCTGATCACCACGCCGCTTAAGGGCGCCGATGGCGAGATCTATGCTCTGGCGCAGGGCAATCTGGTGGTGGCTGGTGCCGGTGCCTCGGCCGGGGGCAGCAAGGTCCAGGTCAACCACCTGAGCGCGGGGCGCATCCCCGGCGGCGCCCAGGTGGAGCGGGCAGTGCCGACGCCGCTGCTTGAGGGCATCAGCATCACCCTGGGGCTGGAGGCCTCTGATTTTCAGACCGCACGAAAGGTGGCACAAGCCATCAACCGTCGCTTTGGCGAAGGCGCCGCACGCGCCCTTGATGGCCGCACGGTGCGGGTCAATGCCCCGATGGACTCCGATGCTCGGGTATCTTTCATTGCCGAGCTGGAAGAGCTGCAATTGGAAGACTCAATCCGTGCCGCCAAGGTGGTGATCAACTCGCGCACCGGCTCGATTGTTTTGAACCAGTCTGTGACCTTGGGCGCTTGCGCAATCGCCCATGGCAACCTGTCCATCAGCATCAGCACCACGCCCGTCATCAGCCAGCCCAACGCCCTGTCCACCGGCGGCCAAACAGTGGTCGCCGAAAAGAGCAATATTCAGATTCGGCAGGAGCCCGGCATGCTGATCCAGGTGCCGGCCTCGCCGCAGCTCTCAGACGTGGTGCGGGCCCTGAACGCCCTGGGCGCTACGCCACAGGACCTGCTGGCCATTCTGCAAGCGATCAAGGCTGCTGGCGCCTTGAACGCAGAACTCGAGGTCATCTGACATGAACCTAGCCCGTCTTCCAAGCGCTTCCGATGCTCTGGCGGCAGACGCCCGCAGCCTGAATGCGCTCAAGGCCCAGGCCGGGCAAAACACACCGGAGTCGATTCAGCAGGCCGCCAAGCAGTTTGAATCGCTGTTCATGCGCGAACTGATCAAAAGCATGCGTGAAGCCACCATGAAGTC
>CAXNFT010000178.1:0-5350 GCA_964201255.1 Rhodoferax sp. | reverse complement strand
ATCGGTCCGAAAGGCTGCACGGCAGAAACGGCGAGTTTTATGCCCCTTGCGCCCGAACATCTGCGCGCAGGCATGGACGATTGGGAGCGCTACTTTGGCAGCACAGCCGAGCCGGATGCGCTGGTGCAACTTGCGATCATTCATGTCGAGTTTGAGGCGCTGCACCCCTTCAAGGACGGCAACGGCCGCTTGGGGCGCATGCTGATACCGCTTTTTCTTTACCAGCGGAAATTGCTGACCAGCCCCGACTTTTACATGAGCGGCTACCTGGAGCGCAAGCGCGAGGAGTACCAGGAACGCTTACGTGCGGTGTCCCGCGATGGCGACTGGACGGGGTGGTGCGTCTTCTTTTTGGAGGGGGTGCGCGAGCAGGCGGGTGAAAACGAGCGCCGCGCGCGTTCTATTCTTGCGCTCTATGACCGCATCAAGACGCAAGTGGCCGATCTGACCCATTCCCAGCACACGATGCGAGCGGTGGATTTTCTGTTTCAGTCGCCCATCTTCGGCGCGTCAGCGTTTACCAACCATGCCGGCATTCCCAAACCAAGCGCCAGCCGTATCCTGACCCTGTTGCGCGAAGCCGGCATTCTGCTGACGCTGGAAGAAGGTCGCGGCCGCCGACCCGGTATTTACGCTTTCCGGGAATTGCTCAATGTGGCCGAAGGCGTTGAGGTTTTTTGAGTCTCACCAAATAGTCGCAACAAGATTTGCATATCAAAATAATCAATTTTTGAGACGCAACGTCGTTTGATGCTAATCTACGAGACACAACCATGAACGAAGCCGAAACCCGCGCCGACCACATTGACCCAGCGCTCAAGGCCGCAGGCTGGGGCGTGGTGGATGGCAGCCGCATCCTGCGCGAGCATGGCATCACCCTGGGGCGGCTGCAAGGCGGCGGCAAGCGGGCCAAGGGCGACATTGCAGACTACGTGCTGGTGTACCGCAACACCAAGCTGGGCGTAGTGGAGGCCAAGGCCTGGGATAAACCGTACACCGAGGGCGTGGGTCAGGCCAAGAGCTATGCCAGCAAACTGGCGGTGCGCTTTACCTATGCGACCAACGGCCAGCAGATTTACAGCGTGGACATGGCCACCGGCACCGAAGGCGATGTGGCCGCCTACCCCAGCCCAGACGAGCTGTGGGCGCTGACCTTTGCCCAGGCCGACCCGGGTGGCGCTGCGTGGCGTGACCGCTTTGCCGCCATCCCTTTTGAGGACAAGGGCGGCACCTGGCATGGGCGCTACTACCAGGACGTGGCCATCACCCGGGTGCTGGAAGCCATTGCCGCCGGCCGAGACCGTGTTTTGCTCACCCTGGCCACCGGCACCGGCAAGACCTTCATTGCCTTCCAGCTGGCCTGGAAGCTGTTTCAGAGCCGCTGGAACCTGAGTGGCGAGCCCACACGCCGGCCCCGCGTATTGTTTTTGGCAGACCGCAACATTCTGGCGGACCAGGCCTACAACGCGTTTTCAGCCTTCCCGGACGATGCGCTGGTGCGGATTGATCCGGCCGACATCCGCAAAAAAGGCCGTATCCCAAAAAACGGCAACATCTTTTTCACGATCTTCCAGACCTTTATGAGCGGGCCGGGTGGCGCCCCCTACTTTGGCGAGTACCCCAGCGACTTTTTTGACCTGATCGTCGTTGACGAGTGCCACCGTGGCGGGGCTAATGACGAGGGCAACTGGCGGAAGATTCTGGACTACTTTGCACCGGCGGTGCAGCTGGGCCTGACGGCCACGCCCAAGCGCAAAACCAATGCCGACACCTACACCTACTTTGGCGAGCCGGTCTACCAGTATTCGCTCAAAGACGGCATCAACGACGGCTTTCTGACGCCTTTCAAAGTGAAGCAGATCGCCACCACGATTGACGACTACACGCACACCCCGGATGACGCCGTGGTGGCAGGCGAGGTGGTGGCTGGCAAGCGCTATGTTGAAAATGACTTCAACAAGATCATCATCATCCCCGAGCGCGAAGCCTATCGCGTCAAGCTGTTCATGGGGATGATCAACCAGCGGGAGAAAACCCTGGTGTTTTGCGCCACGCAGCCCCACGCGCTGATGGTGCGTGACCTGATCAACCAGACCAAGACCGGCACAGACCCGCTGTACTGCGTGCGCGTGACCGCAGACGATAGGGCGCTGGGGGACCAGCATTTGCGCGACTTTCAGGACAACGAGAAGACCATCCCCACCATCCTGACCACCTCGCAAAAGCTGTCCACCGGGGTGGATGCCAGAAACCTACGCAACATCGTGTTGATGCGGCCGGTGGGCTCGATGATCGAGTTCAAACAGATCATCGGGCGCGGCACGCGCCTGTACGACGGCAAAGACCACTTCACCATTTACGATTTCGTCAAAGCCCACCACCACTTCAGCGACCCGGAATGGGACGGTGAACCGGCAGACCCCGAGCCCGCCAAAGGTGCAGGCGAAGAGGGCGGCGCGGCACCAGAGCCCGATGACGAGCCGCCACCGGACACTGGCCCGGCAGATGCCAAACCCGTAAAAACCGTGGTGAAGCTGGCAGACGGCAAGGCGCGCACCTTGCAGCACATGAGCGCCACCACCTTCTGGAGCGCCGATGGCAAGCCCATGTCAGCGGCGCAGTTTCTGGAAACCCTGTTTGGCGCCTTGCCCGAGTTCTTCAGAGACGAAGACCAGCTGCGCCCGCTATGGAGCGCGCCCGATACCCGACGCAAATTGCTGGAAGGCCTGGCCGACAAGGGTTTTGGCAAAGAGCCTTTGGCCGAAATGCAAAAGGTGATTGAGGCCCAAAGCAGCGATCTGTTTGACGTGCTGGCCTACGTGGCCTTTGCCCTGGCGCCCCAGACCCGTGCCCAGCGCGCAGCGATGGCCAAGACCGAAGTGCACCAAAAGTTCTCGGACCGGCAACAGGCCTTTGTGGATTTTGTGCTGGCCCAGTATGTGAAAGAGGGGGTGGAAGAACTGGATGCCGAAAAGCTCACGCCCTTGCTGCGACTGCGCTACAACAACGCCATTGCCGACGCAGTGGCCGATCTGGGCAGCGCCGACCAGATTCGCCGGGTGTTTGTGGGGTTTCAGAAGTACTTGTACGAGGCGCGTCCCAACTGACCCTAGCCAGCAGCTACCCGTTCCAGGGGTTGATCAGCCGCACCCCGGTGCCCGCAAAATCTGCGGTGTTGCGTGTCACCAGCGTCAAGTCGTGTTGCAGCGCTGTGGCAGCCATCAGGCTGTCTACGGCAGGCAAGGGGCGCCCCGCGCTGGCCAGCAGGCGGCCCCAGCGGTCGGCAGTTTGGGCGTCAACCGCCAACAAGCGGCCCAAAAAGTAGTTGGGCAGTTCCACTTCGAGCCAGTCCAGCAAGGGCTGCTGTCGCGCCGCGCCCAGCCTTTCAATGCCTTTGCGGATTTCCCCTAGCGACAGCACGCTGAGGTATAGCATCTGGCGCGGCCTTTGGGTAAACCACGCCACCACTTCGGGCTGTGGCTGCTTGCGCCGCAGTTCAGACAGCACGTTGGTGTCCACCAGGTAGCTCAAAAAGGCACCTCGCGCGGCAGGCTGGCGTCTCGCTCAAATTGCAGGTCGTCTTGCCCGCACAGGGGCGACTGCTGCATGAAGTCCACCAGTGAATCGGGGTTGCCACTCAGGCGGTCAAACAGCTCGCGTGAGACCACCACCGCCACCGAGCGGCCGTGCAGCGTAATCTCTTGCGGACCACTGTCCGCTGCTTGTTTCACCAGCTCAGAAAACCGTGCCTTTGCGGCCTGCATTTGCCAGGTTTGCATGGCGCACCTCTTTTTACAAAAATCAGACCAGACAGGTCAGAATGGGGCAACTTTACCTCAAACTTAGCGTGTCGTCAGCGCTTGCAACGCACTGCCATAGCCTGACGAGGCTGCAGGCTTCGAGTACGCTACACGTCTGCGCAGAAACCGCGAAAAAATGATCAGCCTAAGTCAGTCACTTTGATGAGCCAGCAGACCCAAGCTCCCACTACTCTGCCTTCCGCCAATGCAGCACAACGCCGCCTGGTGCAGGTGCTGTTTGTCGGTGTCTTCATGGCGGCACTCGATTCAGCCATCGTGGGGCCAGTGCTGCCCGCGTTGCGTGCGGCGTTTGGTATCGACAACCGCACTGCCGGACTTCTTTCTACCGTTTTTTCCCTGAGCTCGATGTGCAGCACGGCCCTGATGGCTTACTTCAGCGACCGCCATGGCCGCCGTCCGGTGTATCTGGCCAGTGTGGCGCTTTTCGCCATCGGCTCGCTGTGCATTGCCGCTGCACCCAGCTTTGACCTGCTGCTGGTCAGCCGTGCCATCCAGGGCATCGGCGCAGGGGGCATTGCGCCGGTGGCCAGTGCGGTGATTGGTGATGTGTTCACAGCCGAGCGGCGGGGCCGTATTTTGGGGCTGATTGGTGCCACCCACGGCATGGCTTTTGTGCTCGGGCCACCACTGGCTACTGTAATCACATCCACACTGGGCTGGCGCTGGCTGTTCCTGGTGAATATTCCGGTCGCTCTGGTCGTGCTGTGCTTGGGTTCCCGCAGCTTGCCAGGCCAGCGCACCGACGCGGCACCAGGACCCATCGACACAGCGGGTATTGCCGTGACTTTGTTGTTCCTGCTGTGTCTGGTGCTGGGCATTTCGCGCTTGGCGGACTCGGCCATGGGGATGCTGCTGTGGCCCTGGTTTCTAGCTGCCAGTGGCGTACTGCTGGTCGCTTTGGTGGTGATTGAGAAGCGCCAGGCGCAGGCGCTGATTCCCATTGAGCTGTTTGCAAACCGGCAACTGGCTTATACCTACATGCTGACCCTGGGCGTGGGGTTCTCCATGGGTGGCATTGTGTTTTTGACCACCATTGCCACCCTGGCTTATGGGGTCAGCGTCGAGCACGCAGGGCTCGCACTGCTGCCTTTGGTGCTGTGTTCCATGGTGGGCTCGATGGCGGCGGGGCGGCGGCTTAACCGTTTGGGTGCCCGCAACATGGTGATCTTTGGGTTTGGGCTGTTGACGCTGGGCTACCTGCAAAGCGCAATGCCGCAGACCGGCCTTATCGCTTTCGTGGCAGCGTCTGTGCTGGTGGGTATTGGCCTGGGCGTGGTGGTCAGCGGCGCGCTACGCTCGATAGCAATTGATGAAGCGCCGCCGGCCCTGCGCGGCACAGCGCAGGGGCTGATCAATATTTTCAATGCTGTGGGGACGCTATTGGCTGTAACCTGCATCAGCGCCATTGCTGACTTTGAAGGCGGTGGGCTGACAGGTTTTAGCCACGCTTACCTTGCCATGGGGTTGAGCATGCTCGTGATGCTGTTGATTGCGTTCGGGCTAAAAAGGAAATCAACCGCCGCCGTGGC
>CAXNFT010000177.1:0-5350 GCA_964201255.1 Rhodoferax sp. | reverse complement strand
CCGTTGGGGCCTATCAGGCCATACACCTGGCCGCGCTGAATGCGGATGCCCACATCGCTGAGGGCCTGCAGCCCACCGAAGCGCTTGGAAACACCGGTCACCTCAAGTACTGTGTCTGTCATGGTGCTCTCTCGTCAGCTCTTGGTATTTTCCAGGGACTTGCCGTGGTCCGGCGCGGGCCACAGGCCACGCGGGCGCAACAGCATCACGCTGATCATCGCCAGCGCGATCAGCAGTTGGCGCAGAATGGCCGAATCGAGCCGACCACCGCTCATCGCCTGCAGCGGCCCGGCCACGTAGCGCAGCACCTCAGGCAAGGCTGACAGCAGCACCGCACCCAGAATAACCCCCGGCAGATGCCCGATGCCCCCGAGCACCACCATGGCCACGATCATCACTGACTCCATCAAGCTGAAGGACTCGGGCGAGATAAAGCCCTGAAACGAGGCGAACATCGCACCCGACACCCCGCCAAAGGTGGCCCCCATGCCGAAGGCGAGTAGCTTCATATTGGTGGTGTTGATGCCCATGGCCTTGGCCGCAATTTCATCCTCCCGAATGGCCATCCAGGCCCGCCCTACGCGCGACTGCTCCAGCCGGTGGCACACCAACACACTGACCAGCACCAGGGCCAGAAACAGGTAGTAGTAGAGCGACACCGAAGCCAGCTCAAAGCCAAAGACTTCCACTCTCTTGCCCAGGTTAAGCCCAAAAAAACTTAGCGAGTCGATCTGATTCAGACCCTTGGGGCCGTTGGTGATGTTGACCGGATGGTCCAGGTTGTTCAAGAAAACGCGGATGATCTCACCAAAGCCCAGCGTGACGATGGCCAGATAGTCACCCCGCAAGCGCAGCGTCGGCGCACCGAGCAGCACGCCAAAAATGCCGGCCAGGCCGGCCGCCAGCGGAATCACGATCCACAGCGGGGTGTGCAGGCCATTGGGAAACAAGGAGGCAACCGCGGCAAAGGTTTCACTCAAATGGGGCGAGGCCATCAGCCCGTACATGTAGGCGCCAATGGCAAAGAAGGCCACGTAGCCAAGGTCAAGCAAGCCCGCATAGCCGACCACAATATTCAGACCCAACGCCAGCAACACGTACAGCAGCGCCATGTCGGCAATGCGCACCCAGGCGTTGCCAAAGCCTTGCAACAACAGGGGCAGCACCAGCAAGCCCACCGCCGACAGCGCCAGCGCCACAAGATTGCGTTGATTCAGTTTCATGTCAGTCCTTGAGTCAGAGGGAGGCGATGCTCAGGCCCGGTCTGCCACCCGCTCACCCAGCAAGCCCGAAGGCCGCAGCGTGAGCACGATGATCAGCACGATGAAGGCAAAGATGTCGGAGTAATGGCTGCCCAGGACGCCGCCGGTCAGGGCACCAATGTAGCCAGCGCCAATCGACTCGATCAAGCCCAGCAGAATGCCCCCCACCACGGCGCCGGCGAGGTTGCCAATGCCGCCGAACACCGCTGCCGTGAAGGCTTTGAGGCCTGGCAAAAAGCCCATGGTGTGCTGCACAGTGCCGTAGTTGGCGGCCCACATCACACCGGCAATGGCCGCCAGAACGGCGCCAATCAGGAAGGTGGCCGAGATCACCATGTCGGGTTTGACGCCCATCAGCGCCGCCACGCGCGGGTTCTCGGCGGTAGCACGCATGGCACGGCCGAGCCGGGTCGAGTTCACCACCCACATCAGCACCGCCAGCGAGACGGCGGTCATGGCCAGGATCAGCACTTGGGTGGGCGTGATCACGGCACCGCCGATATTGAACGGCGTGCTGGGCAGGAGCGTGGGGTAAGGCTTGTAATTGGGCTTCCAGATGATCATGGCCAGCGTTTGCAGCAGGATCGACATGCCGATGGCGGTGATCAAGGGCGCCAGTTTGGGGCTGTTGCGCAGCGGTCGGTAGGCGACTTTTTCAATCACGAAATTAAGCGCCGCAGCCACCACGCAAGCAATGATGAGCGCCACGAACAAAATCACGTAGCCCGGGGTTCCCGGCATGCCCTCTTTCATCAGGCCAATGATGGTCCAACTGGTCAGGGCCCCTACCATCAGCACCTCGCCATGGGCGAAATTGATCAGGTTAATGATGCCGTAGACCATGGTGTAGCCCAGCGCGACCAAGGCGTACATGCTGCCCAACACCAGACCGTTGATGATCTGCTGTATCAAGGTATCCATAAAACTTCTCCGATTGGTGACCGGCGCTTGCGTTGCTGGCTTGCCGCCGAGCCGCGTGGCCCTGTGAGCGCTGACAGGTCTCTAGCAATTACCCTGCCAATAAGGCGCAACAGGCAGCCGAGTGGACGAGATTGTAGCGAGCACACACCCTGAGCGGAGTCGCTTTCGCTGGGGTTTACCCTCCCGCAGGCCAGCCATCAGCAGGCCGTACAGGCCATCAGTTGCCCTGTTGGTTCAGGCTGCGCAGCTGCCGCAGCTTATCCGCGATACGGATCTCCAGACCACGTTCAACCGGGCGGTAAAACCCGGGAGGGGCCATACCTTCGGGCAGGTAATTTTCTCCGGCGGCAAACCCACCCTGCTCATCGTGTGCATAGCGGTAGCCTTTACCGTAATCCAGGTTTTTCATGAGCTGGGTGGGTGCATTGCGCAGGTGCATGGGCACCGGCCGGGTGCCATCTTTTTTGACAAAGGCCCGGGCTTCATTGAAGGCTTTGTACACCGCGTTGGATTTGGCGGCCACGGCCAGATACACCACGCACTCAGCCAGTGCCAGCTCACCCTCGGGGCTGCCCATTCGCTCGTAGACCTCGGCCGCGTCCAGGGCCAGACGCAGGGCCCGCGGGTCGGCCAGGCCAATGTCTTCGCTGGCCATGCGGATCAGGCGCCGCGCCATATAACGGGGATCAGCCCCACCGTCGAGCATGCGCACCAGCCAATACAGAGCTGCATCCGGGTCAGAGCCGCGCACCGATTTGTGCAATGCGCTGATGGTGTCGTAAAACTGCTCGCCCCCCTTGTCGTAGCGGCGCATACGCTCGCCCAGCACCTTGAGCAGCCAGACATCGGTGACCTCGGTGCGTTTTTCCTGGGTGGCGGCTGCAGCCAGTGTTTCCAGCGTGTTGAGCAGCCGACGCGCATCACCATCCGCATAGGCAATAAGCCTATCGACGGCTTCGCGTTCTATGGGGGGCACAGCGCCGCTCCCAAGGGCGCGCGCCACAATTTGCTCCAGCTCAGCCTGTGACAAGGCCTGCAACACATACACCGCCGCGCGCGACAGCAGGGCCGAGTTCACCTCGAAAGACGGGTTTTCAGTGGTGGCGCCGATAAAGGTGAACAGGCCACTTTCGACATGAGGCAAAAACGCGTCCTGCTGGCTTTTGTTGAAGCGATGTACCTCATCGACAAACAGAATGGTGCGCCGGCCCTGGCTGCGCGCGACCTGAGCCAACTCCACCGCCTCACGGATGTCTTTGACACCGCCTAAGACGGCACTGATGGTGATGAACTGCGCGTCAAAAGCATCAGCCATCAGCCGAGCCATGGTGGTCTTGCCGGTGCCCGGCGGGCCCCAAAGGATGCAGCTGTGGGGCTGCCCCGATTCAAAAGCCAAGCGCAGCGCCATGCCTTCGCCCAATACATGCTGCTGTCCGATCACCTCGGCCAGGGTTTTGGGCCGCAAGCGCTCCGCTAGGGGCTGGTGGGGGCGGGACGTTGCGTTCATACCTTTTTTGTAGAGCCCGGGCGCTATTCACCCTTGCTTGCAGTTGGCAAAGTAGCGGAATGGCGTCAACCCCTCACTATCACGGCGCATGCCACGCGTGGCCCTGAATTGCCGGTAGGTTGGGTCTTGAAATCGTCTGGATCACGGTGCACGATCAGGCCACGACCCACGACATCGTTGATGCCGCTACCCACAGCGATGGCTGTGGACTCGTAGCTAAATCTGGCCACGCCCGCAGCATCAGCCCTCAAGCTGACCAAGTCGCCGACATGGTGCTCACTGTGCCCATGCGCACCATGTGCCTTCGCGTTAGGGTTAAAGTGGCCGCCGGTCCCCATGCCATCACCGCTTGAGCAATCTCCTTTTTCATGGATGTGAAACCCGTGTTCGCCATTGGGCCGTAAGCCGGAAACCTCACCTGTGACCATAACTTTTTTCTCTACGCTGGGAGAATTGCACCTGTCCGGAAACCGCATTTCCCTTGGTGGCTTCCAATCTGGCAGTGGCTACGGGGCCGGCGGTGTAGCTGGCACATGCCGTGGCCAAAACACTAACGCACAGCGGAAAAATCAATTTATTCACGGGAATCCTTTGGGTTGAGCTCGAACGAAATCGAGTATTGCACAACCCACAGTGCCAGCAGCGGTGGGTCCACCACATCGGCCTTCACTTGCAATGATGGATCTTGCGGGATATTCCAGCCTTGGTGCAAGGAATAAATAATTGTGTATGGCGTTTTGGGGCCCCCTCGCAGGGGGCTGCATCCGTCAGGTGTCCATTGGCGGGTTGTCTATTGCCTATGAAGCCACGCCAATGCAGAATGCTGCTTAACACTCGATACCGGAGCCCCAATGGAAACCTCGCAGCCCGCCGCCTACACCGATCTGCAGCACCTGACCCAACTGATCCAACGCGTTGATGACCGACAACAACTCGCCGAGCTGATCTCACGCTACGGCATGGTCGTTGATGACCGTGACTTCGACAAGCTGGGTAGCCTGTTTGCACCCGATGGCCAGTTTCAAGCGGTCAAAGGCCGTGATGCCGTGGTCGCCTTTTACCGCTACCGCACCTCCCTGTTCACGACCAGCTACCACTATGCACACACTTGGCACTTCGATCTGATTTCTGATCACCAGGCCTCAGGCGTGGTCAACGCGCACGCCGAACTGTGTATCAATGGCCAAGCCGTGCACATCGCCTTGCGCTACCTGGACACTTACACCAAGATCGACGGCCACTGGCTGTTCCAGTCGCGCGCGCTGAAGTTCCGCTACGTGCTGCCGCTGAGCGAACTGGCCAACGGGCTGGACCAGCCGCTGCGCGTGCGCTGGCCTGGCACCGAGCCGCAATTGGCAGATCTACCCGACCAGTTGCAAACCTACATCGACAGCCGCAAGACGCCGGCCTGACCCCTTCAACTCAGCGAAATTCCCATGCCCAGAATCAGATCACTCGCGGTAGAAGAATTCGACCCTGAACTTCGAAGCCTGCTGAATGCAGATCAAAAGTCTGACCGCGAATTACGGCCCACCAGTGTGCGGGCGCACCACCCGGAGCTGGCCAAAGCCTATTTGCGTTTTGGCGGAGCGCTGAAGGCACATTCAGTGCTGTCAGCCCGTCTGCGGGAGCTGATACGGTTGCGCATTGCCTTTCACAA
>CAXNFT010000176.1:0-5352 GCA_964201255.1 Rhodoferax sp. | reverse complement strand
GCGATCTGGCCGCATGACCACGCCGCTGACCCTGGTCGTGTTGGCCGCCGGCTGGGGTACCCGCTTTGGCGGGCTCAAGCAAATGGAGGCGGTTGGCCCTCATGGGGAAACCGTGATGGACTACGCGGTATTCGATGCCCTGCAGGCCGGATTCGAGCGGGTGGTGTTCGTCATTCGCGAGGACTTTGCTGCCGTATTCAAGGCGCGTATCGGTAGCCGCTATGCCGACAGGGTGCCGGTGGCTTACGCTCTGCAGGACCTGCATGATGTGCCGTCGGGCTTCACTGTGCCGCCTGGCCGCACGCGGCCCTGGGGCACGGCCCACGCAGTGCTGGCGGCCCGCAGTCTGCTGAGTGGGCCGTTTGCCGTGGTCAACGCCGATGATTTTTATGGCCGTGACGCCTACCAGAAAGTCGGCGCCCACCTGCGGCAAGCGCTACCGGGCGGGTTGGCCAAGGCGCAGCACTGCATGGCAGGCTACCGCATTGGGCGGACCCTGTCCGCGCATGGCGGCGTCAACCGCGGTATTTGTCACAGTGAAGCGGGCCGGCTGCTGTCGGTAGAGGAACATACCGACATTGCTCTGGATGCCGAAGGGCGCTGCCGCGGTCGGCGGTTGGACGGCGCGCCGGTGGTGATTGCGCCGGATGCCCTTGCATCCATGAACTGCTGGGGTTTTACGCCGGCGATCCTGCCGCAGCTGGCGGCGGGATTTGCGCGCTTTCTGGCTGACGGCAGGGCCAGTTCCACGGCCGAATGCTACATCCCCAGCGTGCTGGATCAGCTGATCCATGAGCAGGCGGCGGACTGCCGGATTCTGGAGACCGATGGGCGCTGGTTTGGCGTCACCTTTCCGCAAGACAAGGCGTTGTGTGTAGACTCCATTCGGCAGTTGGTGCTGGCCGGCGTTTATCCGGCGAGACTATGGGCCTGACCAGCGGTAGTAAAAAAGTCATTTTTGCTTGGTACTATCAAAAACCTTGCCACAGCCCGGTCCCGGTCGCAGAGAAGCCGGCTGCCTGTCTTAACCTTCTGGAGTGATGCGATGAAAACGACCCATAAAATTTTGGCCTGTCTGGCCCTGAGTGTGTTCTTGGCCGCCCCGGCGCTGGCACAAAACAAGGTCACGATTTACACGGCTGCGCCCCAGGATCTGGTTGACCGGGTGATTCCTGCCTTTGAGAAAAGCGCCAATGTGAAGGTGGAGCTGATCAAGGGCGGCTCGGGTGACTTGCTCAACCGTTTGAAAGCCGAAAAAGGCCGCCAAACGGCCGATGTGCTGTTCAGCGTCTCCACCGATGTGATCGAGGCCAACGCCAATCTCTTCACCAAGTACACCCCTGACAACGCCAGATTCATGGCCGAGGCATTCAAGATCAACGATGCGGCCGTGCCTTTCACCGCAGTGGCGACCTCGATCGGGGTCAACACCAAATTACTGACGCCTGCGCAGTACCCGCAAAGTTGGGCCGACCTGGCCAAGCCGATGTACAAGGGCAAGATTTCGGCGGCCCGGGTTGACAAGTCAGGCTCATCCTATATTCAGTTGGCCACGGTGTTGCAGATTTATGGTGAAGACAAAGGCTGGGACCTGTTCGCCAAGATCCTTGACAATATGGTGCTCTCTAACAGCTCGGGTGCGGTCTCCAAGTTTGTGAATGACGGGGAAGCTGCGGTGGGCCTGTCCAACGAAGACACACTGCTCAAGTTCAAGCTTGGGGGCGGTCCGGTCGATATCCTCTACCCTGCCGATGGCACCTCGGCCAGCCCCGATGTGATGGCCTTGGTGGCCACGCCGATCAACCCGGAAGGCGGCAAAGCCTTCATCAACTTCATGTTGTCCAAGGAAGCTCAGGAGATCGTGGATGCGGCCGGGCGGCGCTCGGTTCGCAGCGATGTGGTGACCAAGAACGCACTCACACCGCTGTCAAAAATCAAGCTCGTCAAATACGACGTGGACTGGGCAGGTGCCAACCGTAACCGCATCATTGCCAAATGGAACGATTTGGTGATCAACAAGAAGTGATCGTGTGACGGCAGTCTGAAAGCGGTGCATGACCCGGGTTTGCCTCACCAATATCCACAAGTCTTACGGCAGCCATGCGGCGCTGAAAGGCATCAACCTCGACATTGATTCAGGGTCATTTTTTACCCTGCTCGGGCCCAGTGGCTGTGGGAAGACCACTCTGCTGAGAGCGATTGCAGGTTTCAATTTGCAGGATGCGGGTGAGATCGCGCTGGCAGGGCAATCCATTGGGCACCTGGGTGCCAACAAACGTCAGGTGGGCATGGTGTTTCAGGATTACGCGGTGTTCCCGCACCTGAGCGTTTTCGACAACGTGGCATTCGGCCTGGTGCAGCAAAAAGTGCCGCTGTCAGACGTCCGTACCCGGGTGCAGGCTAGCCTCGACATGGTGCAACTGGGTCAGCTCGCCGACCGCATGCCGCACCAACTCAGCGGGGGCCAGCAACAGCGCGTCGGTTTGGCCCGGGCACTGGTGATCCGGCCGAAAGTGCTGCTGATGGACGAACCCTTGTCCAACCTTGATGCCAAGTTGCGGATCGATCTGCGGCGCGACATTCGGCTGCTGCAACAGCAATTGGGAATTACCACCATTTATGTCACCCACGACCAAGAGGAGGCACTGTCCATTTCGGATCAGGTCTGCGTGATGTTCGATGGCGTGGTGCAGCAGGTGGGCAGCCCCTGGGCGATTTACCGCCAACCTGCAAACCGTTTTGTCGCGGGCTTTGTTGGCAGCAATAACTTCTTGCCGCTACGCCTTGAGGCTGGTCGCCCGGCGTTATTGCTCGGGCAGTCGATCGACTTGCCCGTGTCGGTGCAGGGACAGCAGGCCGCCACAGCGGCCGTGCGGCCTGAGCAATGGCGCGTTAACGGGGTCCCGGGTCAGCCGGGGCTGCATGTGCAGGGCGTGCTGCGACAGGCTATGTTCACCGGGCGTGAGTTGCAACTCTTCGTGGAAGTGGCCGGGCATGGCGTGCTTGAAGCGCTGACCGCGCCAAATGAAGCGATGGTGTCGATCCAGCCCGGCGACCGGGTTTCGCTGGCGGTGGCGGCGGCTGACATCCAGTATTTTGCCGAGGGCGACACCGGGGCGCGTCTGTCATGATGCGCAGGGTCTGCACGCGGCGCGCCCATCTGCGCGGCGCCGTCAGACTGGATGCCTGGTCGCTGGTGATGGTAGCGGCCCTGGTGCTGATTGCCGTGCTGCTGGTCTGGCCGATCGGACAGGTCTTGACGCTCGGCTTTGTCGATGCCCAGACCGAAGCGTTCACGCTGGGCAACTACCAGAAAATCCTGACGCATCCCTACTACCTGGGGGCGCTCAAAAATACCGTTGTGGTGGGCCTGGGTGGTATGGTTGGCGCCTGTTTGCTAGGGGTGCCCTTGGCCTATTGCACGGCGCGTTATGTGGTCTGGGGCCGCAGTGGCATCGCTACCTTGGCTGTGCTGGCATTGGTGTCGCCGCCGTTCATCGGCGCCTATTCCTGGGTCGTGATCGCTGGCAACAATGGCTGGCTGACCCAGCAGTTCAAGGCCTGGGGCATGGTCATGCCGACCATTTATGGTGTTCACGGCATCATTCTGGTTTTCAGCCTCAAGTTCTTCCCCTTCGTCTATTTGATGACGGAGAGTGCGCTACGCAACATTAACCGCTCTTATGAAGAGGCCGCAGAGAACCTCGGCTGCGATGCATTTGAACGCTTTTTCAAGATTACCTTGCCGCTGGTGTTTCCCGCAGTCAGTGCGGGTGCACTGCTGAGCTTTGTGTTGTCGATTGCCGACTTCGGCACGCCCTCCATCATTGGGCGCGACTTCCACACCTTGTCTACCCTGGCCTACAACCAGTACGGCTCGGAAATGGGTGGGCCGCCCACATTGGCGGTCAGCATCTCGATGTTGATGATCGTGATCTCCATGCTGGCAGTGTTCCTGCAGCGCTACCTGATGGGCAGGCGGCGTTATGCTGGCGCACTGACCAACCCGAGTATTCCTCGGCGTTGCAGCGGCCTGTCTGGCGTGCTGGTACACGCGCTGTGCTACGGCATCGTGGCGCTGGCAACCTTGCCTATGGCAGTAGTGGTGTACACCTCGTTTTTACAGACCAGCGGGCCCGTGTTCACAGGAGGGTTTGGGTTGAACAGCTATGCCCGGGTCATCCAAGAGGTGCCCGATGTGATCGCAAACACCTTCAGGTTTGCCTTGCTGGCCACGTTACTCATCACGCTGGTCGGCGGGCTGATGTCATACGTCGTTGTACGACGCGAAACTCCCCTAGCCGGTTTGCTCGATGCCTTGTTGATGGTGCCATATGCCGTGCCCGGAGTGGTGATGGCGATTGGTTTCCTGCTCACCTTCAGCAGCGGCATCTTTGACCTGATGGGCACCGGCACTATCCTGGTGCTGATGCTGTTCATACGCCGACTGCCCTACGGTGTGCGTGCCAACAGTGCGGTACTGCGGCAAATCAAGCCATCGATTGAAGAGGCGGCTGTCAGCCTGGGCGCCTCGCCGCTCAAGGCCTTCGCCCGGGTGACGGTGCCCCTGATGATGCCGGGCGTGATTGCCGGTGCCATGATGAGTTTCATCACCGCCATCAACGAGCTGTCCTCCACCTTGTTGCTGTACACGGCCCGCACCGCCACCATGCCGGTGCGTATTTACAGCGCTGTGCTGGATGGTGAGTTTGGCATCGCGGCTGCACTGGCCACGATTTTGCTGCTGAGCTCAGGCCTGTGCGTGTTTGTTGTGCTGCGGTTTTCACAGTCGAAAGAGGCTGCGTTTGTCTGACCGTTTGCCATGAACATCGGGTCGTTCTCGGCGCCCAAGTATCGCGACCTGTCGCAACCGGGTGATGACGTCCTGGTGGTGCTGCCGCAGTGTCTCTATGCGGTGTTTGACGGTGCCACCGATACGGCCGGGGTGTAGGTGCAGAGGGAATCGCCCGGGCGGCCATGGTGGAGGATGCCGGTGACTGCTTGCTTCGAGCATTCGTGGGCAAGCGGGTGTGGAGCCATGATCCCGGAATAGCCACAAGATACGCAAGTAACGTATACTGAAACCATGCAAGCCACCTTCGTTGAACTGCCACCGTTCGAACGAACTCGCAAAGACTACATGGATGACGAGGCGTACAGGCTTCTGCAACTCGAGTTGATGGGGAACCCGAAGGCAGGTCCGGTCATCGAAGGAACGGACGGTTTGCGCAAGCTCCGTCAGGCTGACCCGCGTCGCGGCAAAGGAAAGCGCGGTGGTCTGCGGATCATTTATTACTGGTGGTCAGGTGGTGATCAGTTTTGGCTTTTCACTGTCTATGACAAAGACCAAGC
>CAXNFT010000175.1:0-5377 GCA_964201255.1 Rhodoferax sp. | reverse complement strand
CAAGGGGACCGCCGACTCCGAACCGGCCGGAATTCACCCGGTAGTTGTATCCCTTCCGTCTAGACTTTTTCAAGTGATTGATAGACCGGAACTGCAAGGCTCCGATTTCAGCACCGTGAAGGACTTGATCTCTGCCATACAAGGTGTTGGCGAGGTTGACCTCAAAGCCTTTCGGCAATACCTCCGCTCCTTGGGCGATGCAGCCCACCCACCCTACCGCGGCCGTTTGGCAAACAGTTTGAGCGCCACCATCCTTGAGATCACTGGTAGCGACATGTTGGCAGGTCTTTTGACAGCCCAGTTTACTGGCGTGGCCCCCGCTGCCCTGTATTACTTTGGACCAAGCTACGAAACAATTTACAAGAGATTGGGCGTCATCTATGACCGCCTGGAACTGGGCACCCCAACACGACCGGAAAGCCCGGAGAAACGTGCGGGCGGGCACCACATCCCGGCGCGGCAAGTCATGCACGACGGCTGGCATCAACTGGTCGAGCGAATCGGAGCCGTGCGAAAACTGACTGCAGAAGCGCCCGACACTGTAGCCAGGCTCACTCACGCGAATGAGTGGATGGCACTGCTTTGTGCGGCGTTTGTTATTGGGTCCGCCCACCGCGGTTCGCGGTTTGATCAGCTGACATTGGGGGCGATTGCCGCGTCGGACCATCTCATGATCATTCATGACAAAGATTTAGAGGACCAACTGCTTCGCGTGCAACCTCGACTGCTACCCAAAACCAAAGTCATACAGGCGATTGTTTGCTCTGCCGTCGAATGCCATGAACTTGTGGCGAGGTTGACTCATGCAGGTAGTGCTTGGCAGCGCAAGAACACGCCGGTATTTGCCGGTTTTGATCCTGACAACGGCGAAATTGTAGGGAACGTCGAAGTGGCCATGGTGGCAGCGCTGATCGCTGGGTTGTTTGACGGAGCACCCATCAACTTCGCCCGGTCGGCCTGGGTGACCACCCTCGACGACAACGGCTGCGACCGTTGGCTCATTCGCGTCCTGACGGGCCATGTGAGAGACATCACGCGCCCCTCAGGTCCCTACTTTGATCTTCCGGCAGACATTGCGGCGCAGAGGCTCGGCGCTGAAATGGACACCGCTTTTATCTCCCTTTTCGGCGCGGGTTTGCCTGACCGGAAGACAAAGACACAAGTGCCAGGCCCATTTTTTCCCAAATTGGTCGCTTTTGGAAAGGTGCGGTCACCTAAAGGGTTCCCTGATTCGGCCTCTGCGCTGGTGCCTCTGGACGTTGACGTGCTGATGGGCGCCGTCTTGGCTGGCACGCTTCGCCAAGAACTGTTTCAGGGTTTTTACACAGCCGATGTGGCGATCCAGTTGCTGCTGCATTTGCTCCTGATCGACCTGATCCCGGACCCCAAAGTGGCCATGGATGCGGTGTGTGATCCCAACCGATACGTCAGGACTGAACTGGCAAGGCCCGCAATCACATGGGAGCGACCGCATTTTGAACATCGCGTTTGGTTGCCATTGAGCGCGCCGTCATCTCAACTATTTATCCGCCGGGGTGGCGACGTTATTACCGTGGGCGCCATCACGAGCCGGTTGCGCGCTGCCCTGGTGACTTCATCCTTGCGTGACGGCATCAAAAAGGACAAGGAGGCTTGTTGGGATGCAATCTGTACTTGGAGTGGCTCGTTCAGACGGCTCCACCTACAGCCCTCGATGCTGGCCGTGTCTCACCCAGCGATAACGTCGCCGTGCCTGAATTTGCGTTCCATCGCGCGCCTCGCTGGCGTGGTGAGCGAGGTTCCAGTGCGGCACAGACGTCCACTCCAAAAAGACTATAAGAGCAGCTTGAGCCGGTCCTCTGGCATCACGGAATTGAGGGCCATTCTGGGTAAGTATGCGAATTCCGAACTGCAGATCGGTGAAAAGAGGAAACGAGCGATTTTGGCTTTGGCTGATATTGAAAATCTGAAGCTGAATTGGAGCCCTGGTGACGCTTGGCTGAGGGACTGGTTGATCGATGAACTCATCCGAACAAGAGATGCCGCAAAGGGGCACTATCAAATCTCTTCTCTCGCAACGTACTTTTCTACCCTGTCACTGGGAGCAAAAGCGCTCGCAGGCAGCGATCCGATGGAGTGGGATGAGGAAGATTGGGATCAGTACATCGATTCCGTGTGCGCGGCAGCCACTGGAAAATCACCCAAGGCAGGCGCCGAAATTGACAAGCGTTCCAAGCCTGCCATTGCTGCGGTTGCAGACAGCCTGGTTCGCCGAAACATATACGTCCCGCGCACAGTCCTGATGCGCTTGCGGGAGAAAGTGGACGACGATGTTCGTACCGATTCAGCCTCATCAGTTCTGATCACCCATCAGAACCTGAGTCAAGCCGTGGAGTTAGCGCGATCCTGGCTGAAGGATGAACCGGCGACACTGTTGCGCTTGCAAATTCGGGCCCATCTGGGCTCGCATATTCCGATGCGAGCGGCAGACTTTGGGAATCTGAAGCGAACCTGCCTGACCCCATCGGGCGGCCTGGTCATTGAGAGGTCAGGCTTCAATAACCTGAAAACGGAGGCGTCGGTCAGGGTATCGGTGCTGACTTCAGAAGGCCTCTTTACGTTTAGTCACCTGAGGGATGAGCTACTCAAATACCAGCCCGAGGGTGACCTTTTGCTGCGAGGCAGTGGCAGTCATGCGGAGGTGATTGATGATTTGCAATCAGCTGATATCTTCAGTTACGCGTTGAAAGCTGTAACGCAAGATGCACGCGCTAGGCTTCACGGCCTTCGAGCCGCGACGCTTGAGGAACTCACCTGGCCCGGCTGGCAAACCGTGGGGCGCGCTTTCCTCACAGGCGAGCTTAAATCGGTAGTGCTGACTCAATGGGTGAGCGACAGCCTGCACCACTGGACGAATCTGGCAAGAGCATGCGCGATGGCTGGGCAATCGGGGATTCAATCCGCCATTGGAAACTATTTGGCCGGTTGGTCCATCGTGCACGCCATGCACGCGTATTCATTGGCCACCGCACATACGGTGTCACCTGGATACACAAATAGCCTTGGGCTGACAGATGACGCTCTGCGCAAGGCAAGGTCTCTGTCCAAACAAGCCGGCGATCCTCAATTTTGCGCATGGGACTGGTACGAGGCGCAAGCGGTCAAGCGCCGCAAGCAAGCCGCCGCTACATCCAAGCCAATTGCAGCATCTCGGGGCAGCGTTGCCAGGGTTTCTGAGGGTGCCATCGCGCAGGTGCAACCGTCCACCACAATGCCAGCCACCCTGGCAGCGTCAGATCCATTTTTGGCTTTGAGGTACACAACACTGCGCAGCCTGGGCATGCCCACTGAGGCCGCCATGACGCAATGCCGTATGACGCAGTCTGCTGCTTTTGCGCTTGAAGAAGTGCTCCCGTCTGCCAGTGAGAACGCCGCCAACGTCAAAAGAGCGCGTAATGGCGTCACGCCCCGTGGTGAAAATGCGAACTTGGAACTCGCGGGTGGCGCCACCGGCGATCTACTCCTTGCTTGGGTCTGTGGGTTAAGCCCAACAGTATTAGATTTTGGGCTGCAGGTTATCGTGCGCTCAAGCATCCAGGATCGCAATATGCTGGCGAGCAATCTATGGGCATCGCTGGCAAAAGGTTTGCCAGCCGGAATATCACTGCTTGTGAAGCGTGGGTCGGCACATATGACAGCGATGGAACTCGCCAACACACACGGCATGGACCGCGTCATGTTCAAAGCAGATCGCGACATTGGCTATCGACCACTCGTCACCCTGTCATCAACAAATACGGCAAACCGGGTTCTTCAAAGCCGGTTAACCTCCGTTGTGCGCGTAATGCTAACTTGCGCAGCAAGACTCAAAAGTAAGAAGGGATAAAACAAATGACCACCCATTATTGCGCCAAACACGGGGAGTACGGTGTCAGTCTTACCGCCGTTGTCAAACCAATGAACCATCAGAGCTTCCCCGCTGAGTCAGTCGTATCAACGGTTGAAATTGAGCATCAGGACGATGTTCAGATCACCACAGTTAAAGAATTGATTCGCACATTGGCAGGGATTGAATCCTCCCTGCTGAAACTGAACCATCACCCGGTGGACCAATCGCTGGTCGGTGTCGAGACGTCCTCAATGAGCCAGCTTCAACTGCTGCTCTTGCGCACGCAAGGGAGACAGAGACGAATTGATGATGACCTTGATGAAGAAACGCAGCAAGAGGCTGAGATCACAAAGAACCTGACGAATTCGCTACGGCCTCTCTGTGATGAGATCGTCAAGAATAAGGCTAACGCGGAGGCTGCGATGGAGATTTTGAACAAACAGTCAAATCCGAGTATGGCAAAAAAAATTCTTTTCTGCATGGCCAATTCATCAGCATCAATTTTACGGAACGATGAGGTGTTGGTTCATCCCACTGACACCAAGGGTCATGGCAGTTTGACCTTGACTGGCGAAAAGGTTCATCACATCAGAATTCGTGTTCTGGAATTGAAGCCTGATGAAGGCGCGGTCCATGCGCAGCTCGTTGGAGTCGACCAACCATCTGCCCTCTTCATGCCGTCAGATTTTAGGTCCACGAATTTGATTCTGAAAAGTCTGTATAACGACAACTTATTTTTCTTGGCTCAGGCTGCTGCTTTGAATTGGACGGTCAGCATTATTGCCACCTTCAATGTCACGCTGAACAACCGCGGTTGTTCCTTTACCGGGTCTCTTGTGAGCGTTCCGGACGGACGAAGAGTTGCAGGCGAAATTCGTGCCGCGGTAGATGCACGAACCGCATCATTATTTGAATAAGCGTTAGCGTCCCGTCTAAGGTCCATACTGCGGCCTAGGGGCACCCGCCCCACTTTTCTGTTGCCACCCCACCACAAGCTCACCTGGTGAGCCCCGAGCCAATCGTATGCGGTCAATTAACCGCGCCTTGCATTGAGCCGCCGTTTGATGTGGCGTTGTCAAAGGCGGTCAGTTCGCTGGAAGCGTGATGGTCCAAGGCAACAACGCTTAGTAGTCATCAGCGGTCTGGGCCTTGGGCAACGCAATCAGTAACGCACGTAGATTCTGGTAGCCGTCCACTGCGTTGACAGCACAAGTCTGCATCAGTGAATACAGGTTGGCACTGGCGTTTGCACCGGCGACCGTGTCGCTGAAGAGCCAATTTTTTCTGTTATGAGAAGGTGCCCATAACAGGAAAGCATGGCTCTTTGCCGGTAGTGAACTGGCCGGCCAACGTGCTGCCCTTGTGATGAGCCTACTTCAGTCAGCAAAGCTGCACGGGCATGACCCATGGGCTTATCTCAAAGACGTGTTGACGAGACTGCCTGGACACATGAACAGCCGCATCGGGGAACTGCTGCCACACCGCTGGCAACCGCAATCCTGAATCTGC